>JBCBYZ010000057.1:0-19744 GCA_039815595.1 Pseudomonadota bacterium
AACCCGTGGGCGGTCCTGTTGGACATCGTGCTGGCCGCGATCCTTTGTTGGATGGCGTATAGCGCGATCAGCATCTTCATCGACAAGCGGATGGAGCAGGAGGGTGGAGCTCCTGAAGTTGACGAGGAAGTTGGCGGCGAAGGGGGTGGGGCGGGTGCCACCCGTATGGCGACGCTGCTACCGATCTTGCGCTATGTCATGGTGGCCACGATCTTTTCTGTCGGTGGCATGATCATCCTGTCGCGGATGGGTATTGATATTGCACCCATATTTGCCGGTGCCGGTGTAGTGGGTATTGCCGTCGGCTTCGGCGCCCAAACCCTCATTCGGGATATATTTTCCGGGGCGTTTTTTCTCATGGATGATGCGTTTCGCAAGGGCGAATATCTTGAGATTGAGGGCATTCGCGGCACCGTTGAAAAGATATCCGTGCGGTCCTTTCAACTGCGCCACCATTTGGGCGCTTTGCACACCATTCCGTTTGGCGAAATCAAACAACTCACGAACTATTCGCGCGACTGGGTGATGATGAAACTGCCCCTGCGGGTGACCTACGACACTGACGTGGAAAAGGTGCGCAAACTGGTCAAAAAACTGGGTCAGGAACTCATGGACCATCCGCAAGTGGGTCACACTTTCATGCAGCCCCTTAAATCGCAGGGCGTCTACAAGATGGAAGATTCTGCGATGATCATCCGGGTCAAATTCATGACCAAGCCGGGGGAGCAATTTGTAACCCGCAAGGTGGTTTATGAGAGCATTCAAGCATTGTTTGCCCGAGAAGGCATACACTTTGCTCATAAGGAAGTGACGGTACGCCTCGCCGACGCCGATGCAAATTCTCTGTCCGAGAGCGAAAAGAAAGCCGTGACTGCCGCCGCCCGCTCCGTGATTGACGCGGATGAGGAGGCTGCGGCTGCTGCTGCCGGTGCTCCAGCCGGCGGTGGTCGCTGATGGCCAAGCGGCAACCGGCGTTGGATACTCAAAGCGCCTTTGGCAGCCGCAAAGCGACGTTTGGCCAATGGTTGGTTTGGGCCTTGGCAGACTGGCGACCGTTGGGGCCGCGTCTGAGGCGTCTATTGCGCAAGCGGTTTGCGCGACCGGTCACCGGTCCTTTTGATGTTCGCCATCAAGGCATGGCGCTGCGGTTGTATCCGGCGGAAAACCATTGCGACCGCGTGATCTTCGGTCGCCAAGAATTGCCGGAACAGTCGGAGCATGATGCGATTGTCCCGCTGATTTTTTCTGGAATGGTGTTTGTCGATATTGGAGCGAATGTGGGTTCCTACAGCGTGTTTGTCGGAAATCACGCTGCCAAGAACGCCAGACTGCTGGCTTTCGAACCCCATCCGCGCACTCACCAAAAACTGCTCTACAACCTGGCGGCCAACGGTCTGGCGACGGATGATGTCCTGAACTGCGGCGTGGGTGAACGGGAGGAAGTCCTTAGCCTGTGGTCGGACGGTGGCAGCAATATTGGGCACACGTCTTTGCTGGCGGAAGGCACGGCCAACGCCAAAGTGTCCGTTGATGTGCCTGTGCGGCCTTTGCTCTCCGTTTTGGAAGAGCGCGGCATTAGCCGTATCGATCTGATGAAAGTCGACATTGAAGGCTTTGAGGACCGCGCCCTTGCACCGTTCTTGAATACCGCACCGGATAGCCTGCTCCCCAGCCACGTGTTGATGGAAATGGAACATCAACACCTGTGGCGGCACGACCTTGTGGATCTGCTCCATGAGCGGGGGTATGCGGCCAATGCCGTGACGTCGCTGAACACGTTGTTTTCCAGGTGAGCAGCACGCGTGACAGCTGGCGAAAATACGCGCAGCATCCGTTCCGCCGAAGTTAACCGGATGCGTATCGGCGGCTTTCCGCCGTCTGTTCTGACAGTTTTCGAGCAGTGCCGAGTTCTAGGGCTTCCGAAACCGCGGTGCGGATCTGCTTCAGGGTGAAGGGTTTTGATACCACATCCACCACCGTTCTGCTCGCTTCAACACGCTCACGCTGGTCGGCATAGCCCGTCATCAACAGCACATCGAGGTCGGGGCAGTGCTCGCTGCTCAAACGCGCCAGTTCAATGCCGTCCATGAAGGGCATTTTGATGTCGCTTAACATCAGGTCAAACGTCTGCGAATGACTTTGAAGGGCATCAAATCCTTCCTCGCCATCCTCCGCAGTTGATACGGTGTGGCCGTCCATCTCCAACGCACGGCGCACAAAAGCGCGCACGGCACCGTCGTCTTCCACAACCAAGATATGAGCCATATTGGACCTTCGGATCGCGCAGGGAACAGCCATTCGTCCCTGTTTTGTTCTCCACTTCTGCCGCGATTCGGTTAACGAAGGCTTAAGGTCAGTGGCTCGTCCAGAACGGAGTTAAGTTCGATGGGACGATCAGGCGTCGCCTTCCACCACTCCAACAAAGGGCAATTCGCGAAAGGCATAGGCCACGTCCATGCCGTAGCCCACGACGAAGTGGTCGGGGCAATCAAAGCCAACATAATCCGCGTTGACGTCCGCCTTACGCTTGGAGTGCTTGTCTAACAAAACAGCAATTTCAACACTCTTGGCGCCGCGCTTCACCATCAGATCGCGGGCAAATTTGAGGGTGTTGCCGGATTCCAAAATATCATCGATCAAAAGGATATCGCGGCCTTCGACGGACGAATCGATGTCTTTGACGATCACGACTTCACCCGCTTGCGTGCCTTTGCGATAGCTGGACAGGGTGATGAACTCGACCTCAGGCGCCAGTCCGCGTGCGTGCATGGCGCGGATCAGATCGGCTGCAAAGATGAATGAGCCCTTGAGGATCGCAATTGCCAGCAGGTCGTTGCGCGGCGTGTTGCCGATGCGGCTGGCCATGTCCAGATTGCGCTCGGCGATCTCTTGCGCTGAAAACAGGGTTGAGATGCGCTTTCCGCGAACCGTGATCATGGGACAGTGTTCCGTTTTCGTCTGCCCCATGTGTTTTGGGCAGGGTTATTGCGCGCTTTCTTCCTTCGCGGGTGCGAAAGCCACCTCCACATCAACAGCGTCGCTTGGATAGTCAACCGCGATGGCGGTGAAGCGCCCGGTTTTTCCCGGTTCAATGCTCTTTTTGGAAGCGGCAACGGTCCATGCGTAGAGTTCGGCATCCCCTTTGCCGCGCACAGTGAGCTTAATGGGCGGAACGGACATGCTGTCGGCGGCATGGTTTTCAATCTCCCCGCGCACGATCAGGCGGCGGATGCCGTCACTTGTTGAGCGGGTTGATTCCACATTGGCGATTTTCAAACCGCTGGTGGCAGTGTGCAGCCCTGCCACTTCGTAAAGCGCTTGAGACTGGGGGAAAGCTTGCATGATTGGTGTGCGAGCGGAGACTGCACCCGCCACCAGCAGAACGCCGGCGCAAGCCAGGGCAAGTGCCGGTTTTTTGAGAGAGAATTTGGCTTTGGGTGCTGCTTCCCGATCCACAAAAATGGGCATGCGGGGTTTGGCGTTTATTGCTTTCGTATCGTGATCGCGAACCCCTTCGCCAGACACGATCACCGGAAGTGCGGTTTTGATCACTTCCTCACTGTCTGTGAGATCATCTATGTCTGGTGCCATGGACGGGGCATTCAGCGTGATGCGTGGTGCATCCGTGCGCAGCCATTCATGGTTGCACACGCCGCACTGCAATGGGCGGGTTAATGGAATGTCTGCTGGAGGATCACGAAACCGGGCGTTGCAAGAGGGACAAGTGACGGTCATGGCGGGCCTTCAACACTGGAACAGAACAAGAGTGGGACAAAACGAAAAACGTAAAATGCCGACGGTTCCCGCCTGAGAAGCGGGTGCAGGGCTTGGCATTTGATGAAGGAAGTATTGCCAAAAATGGCAACCAAATCGTTAAGGCCGGCTCTGTTTGTACGAGAGCGTTTTGCTGTACGGGGCCTGACCTTATCCGCTTGGCGTTGAAGTGCGGGCCGATTGCACACCGATTG
Source organism: Pseudomonadota bacterium (assembly GCA_039815595.1). GTDB lineage: Bacteria > Pseudomonadota > Alphaproteobacteria > Rhizobiales > Rhizobiaceae > Pseudahrensia. The sequence goes on from JBCBYZ010000057.1 coordinate 3,969, forward strand.
CACACCGGGCAACGCCATCTTTGGATCACCGCAAAGCGGGTGCATGGGTCTGCGGGCATGGTTTAGTGTGGCATCTGATTCGTTTTGCAATCGAACTGTCCCGCTTCCTCAACCGCTTCGCGCTTTTGCCAAGGTGATCCGTTTTCATGATCCGGTTTGAAAATGTTGGCATGCGCTACGGCCCTGACCGTGAAGTTTTGCGCGATCTGACTTTTGAACTGGAGCCGGGGTCCTTTCAGTTCTTAACCGGCCCATCGGGTGCGGGAAAAACAAGTTTGTTGCGGCTGCTGTTTCTGTCTCTGCGGCCGACCCGCGGCTTGATTAAAATTTTCGGGCGCGACGTGGCCAGCCTCAAGCCCGACGATCTGCCGGCCCTGCGCCGCCGCATTGGGATTGTGTTTCAGGACTTCCGGCTGCTCAACCACCTCACTTTGTATGAGAATGTGGCCTTGCCGCTTCGTGTGCGGGGTCACGATGAAGCGAGCTACCGCAATGATGTTGTTGATCTGATCAAATGGGTGGGCTTGGCGGAACGGGTACACTCCCTCCCTTCCGTTTTGTCAGGTGGTGAGCAACAACGGGCCGCCGTGGCCCGTGCCTTGATCGACCGCCCAGAACTTCTGTTGGCTGACGAACCAACCGGTAATCTCGATCCCAATTTGGCCCACCGTTTGTTGCGGCTGTTTGTGGAATTGAACCGGTCCGGCACGTCTGTCGTTTTGGCCACTCATGATGTGAGTTTGATGGAGCGTTTCCCTGCACGCCAATTGATCCTCCAAGATGGGTTGCTTGACGTTGTGGAGGTTGCGGCATGACTGCGACAAAGGGGCCATCCCGTTCTCAGCGTTCGTTTGGTAAAACGGGGGTTGCAGGCTCCAGCGCCGGATCATCGGTGGGCGCATCTGCAATTAGCCTCTTAGCAAGCCTTTTCTCTGGGTTGTTCCCAAACCAAGCGGGGTCGAGTTCCATCGTGCCGCGCTCTTCTATTGCGGGATCTGCTCTAGCTTATCTGGTGTGCATTATGGCCTTTTTGGCCAGCCTCACGCTGGGGGCTGTCTCCATGGTCAGCGACACGGCCAAGGGTTGGCAAAACGACATTGCTCAGGAAATCACGATTCAGGTACCCCCCGTTGAGGGACGGGATCTTGAGGTTGACCTTGAGACCGCACGCCAGATTGTCTCCGCGCAGGCGGGTATCAGCGACGTGTTGGTGATCGATGCCGCTGCCAGCACAGCGCTTTTGGAGCCGTGGTTGGGGAGCGATATGGATTTGTCCGCGCTTCCGGTGCCAAGGCTGCTGAGCGTTTCTATTGATGCCACATCGCCGCCGGACTTCATTGCCCTGAAGAGTGCGTTGGCGGCCCAAGTGCCGGATGCGAGCGTCGATAATCACACGCTTTGGCTTGATCGCCTTAGCGGCATGGCGGACGCGACGGTCCTTGCCGGGTTGGTCGTGTTTGGCCTTATGCTCCTCGCGACTGTCTTGACCGTCATTTTTGCAACCCGAGGCGCGATGGCGGGGAACAGCGATGTGATTGAAGTGCTCCACTTTGTGGGCGCTGACCGGTCTTATATTGCACAGCAGTTTCAGAAGCACTTTTTGATTCTGGCTTTGAAGGGTTCCGCCGTCGGTGCCGTGAATGCCTTGCTTGTCTTTTTGTTTGCCGGTTGGTGGAGCCAGGCTGCGTTAAGCGATCCGCGTTCCGATCAGATGAGCGCTTTTTTCGGATCGTTCAGCGTGGGATTGAGCGGATATATCGGTACGGTGCTGCTGGTGTTCGTGATTGCCTTTTTAGCTGCCCTTACGTCACGTTTGACTGTTATGCGCCATGTGGGCACGCTTGATGGCTCTGCTAAACGCTGATTGCACGCCAATGGACCGGGTTTGAGCGCATTTTTGGACAAATATGCTGAAAAATTATCCGCGGGCCGTTGTGGATTCCCAGCGTAAGTGGAAGGCTCCGTTGGCTGTTTCGCGGTCCGTTCTAAGCAGAACGATTTGCGGCAGCAGGTAAGATCAGACGGTCTGATCGTGTGTGACGTAACCGGATTTCTAGGGGGGCCTGGTTGCGCCTGACAGACGCTTCGACACATGTGGGTGGGTAATTCGTTGAGCACAGCTGCAGATACAACCGAGCCATTCGGCGCAAAGCGCAAGGGTATGCGCGCGGCGCTTTCCGCTTCCGGCCGTTTCGGCCTAACGCTTTTGCGCACTGTCGTATCGCTGTCATTGGTTGCTGCAGTCATTGCCGGTGGCGTGTTTGTGGGTGGGTTTGTTCAGTTTGCCCAAAAGGTGACAAAGCCGGTGCCTCTAACCGCTGATGCCAAGGCCGATGGAATCGTAGTGCTGACCGGTGCTCCGGCGCGGATTGAAAACGCACTGGAACTGTTGAGCGAGGGGCGCGGACAGCGCTTGCTCATATCGGGGGTGGGTGCAAAGACGAGCGATGCTGAAGTGCGACGGCGCAACGCCGCCCGTGCCGATTTGTTTTCTTGCTGTGTTGATACCGAAAGACTGGCCGCAAACACGGCGGGCAATGCAGTGGAAACCGCCAAATGGGTGAAGGACAAGGGCTATAAGTCCCTCCTCGTTGTCACCAGCGATTACCATATGCCCCGCAGTCTGTTGGCGTTTCGGGCAGCGCTTCCCGAAGTTGAACTCACGCCGTACTCGGTTGGCAAGGTGAGCGCGATGGAGACGGACTGGTGGCGCGACACCGGAACGATGCGGCTGATGTTGAATGAATATATCAAATACTTGAGTGCTGGATTGCGGGGCTATCTTTAGCGGAGGCACCGACGGTCATTGCGCTTGATGATCTTCGACCGATAGAGAGGGCGCACTTGGTTTTATCGGTTTGTGTTCTCCCATGATTTTGCTTCGGTCGGTCCTCTACAATCTGGTTTGGTACATCAATCTGCCCTTGCAGATGATCATCCAGACGCCGTTTTATTTTTTCCTGTCGCACAAGGCTGCTGTGAAGGTTCCGCAGCGCTGGGCCCGGTCCAACCATTTTTTCCACCGGTGGCTGGTGGGCACGCGCGTTGAAGTCTCCGGTGTTGAAAATATCCCGCAGGGCGGCGCGCTGGTTGCCGCCAAACACCAATCGACCTGGGATTTTTATTCGCTCTACGAGCAACTGCCGGACGGCGCCTTCGTTTTAAAGTCCGAGCTGATGAAAATTCCGTTTTTCGGCTGGTATGTCGCTAAATTAAGGCACATCCCCATTCGGCGCGGAGACCGCAAAGCCGCCATGCGCTCCATGCTTGAGGTTGCTCAGACCGAGATTGCGCGGGACCGTCAGATTTTGATTTTTCCCGAAGGGACCCGGACGGCACCGGGTGCAGCGCCAGCGTATCGATACGGCGTCACCCGGATGTACGAGACGCTGCAATGCCCGGTGGTGCCGGTGGCCCTCACATCTGGGCTTTATTGGCCGCGCCGGAAGTTCATTCGTTATCCGGGGGTGATTCGAATGCGATTCCTCGAACCGATCCAGCCCGGCCTCGACAGCGCGGATTTTGCGGCGCTCATCGAGGAGCGCATCGAACAAGGGTGCCTCGATCTGTACCGCGAAACCCTTGAAGACCCCGTGCGACCGCCGGGACTGGAAGCCACTCTCGTTGCGGCGGAATCGCATCAGAAATAAATGTTCTTGTAATGTTCTGTTAACCTGTTCTAATTATGTTCCAGAACACAAGGAGAACGAACATGCTTGCAACCCTTCCTTCACCTGCCGTTTCCGATGCAAATGCATTTCACGCCTATCCACCGGCGCAGCCGTATCAAGGTGCGGGCTTCGATGAGCCGGTCGGCCCCGCTTTTGATGGTCCGGTTCCTTTGGGCCGTATTATTCGTTCTGTGGTGGAAGAGGCCGGTTTGGGCCGGTTTATCTATCTGCAGGGACGTTCGGGACAGCGTTATGTGTTTTCCTCCATCGAGGGCAGGCAGGCCGCCATGTACCGTGATGCGTTGTTCGCGGTCATTGATGACAGCGGTTCACCGGTCTTGTTGACCACACGGGCCAGCGATGTCGTGCCATGTTGCGAGAGGGTCTTCGTGCATTTGCTCAAGGATGAGTTTGCTGACGCGGACCGTGTGGTTGCCGATATTCGTAGAATGGCCAGTTAAGAACAGGACGCAGTCAAGTTGCTGGATTGGTCATCGACTAATCCTGGATCAGGTCGCGTGCGAGGGCTTCCAAGCGGCGATCCGTAACACCAAGGTCTTTTAGTTTGTTGGCCGTCTCAAGCAGATAGGCTTCATTGGGGCCGGATTGTCCGGCAGCTCCACGCACCTGTTTTAATAAGGCGTCGTGAGACAACCGTCCGGCATATTGCTCATGCTCGGTGTCCACCAAGAATGTTGTGCAGGTGACCGTGCGGTTGTCGTCGAGACGGGCCGGGCGTTGGGCCTCCAAGTATACATTGGTTACCAGTTCCCGCCCGCGCAGATAATCGAGCGTATTCTCCCAGTTTTGCGGTTCTATGCGGAAGGCAAGACCGAGGCACGACCCACCCCTGTCCAAACCCAAAACGATACCAGGTCGCTCCGGGGTGCCGCGATGAACGTATGAGTAGACGCACGGTTGACGGTGGACGCCTGCCATACGCGCGGGTCTCGCCTCCACATAGTCAAAGCCCGGCCGCCACATGAGCGATCCATAGCCAAAAACCCACATTGTCCGTCTACTCCAAACATATTGGCTTACTGAAAATGGCTTGCGGCGCATCTTGGGCTGAGCCACGAAGCGCTGCACCGGTTCCATAAGCCAAAGCGTCAGTCGCTCCAAATTTGTGTTTTGGCGGCAAGGGTGCGGTAAGAGTGGGAGATGAAAATGCGCTGGTTGAAACGGTTGCTTTGGATGGTTGTCATCATCGCAGGCGTGTGGAGCGGTGTTTGGTATGCCGCATCGCTGCTGCTCAACCATCAGCTTACGCGCGTCTTGGCCCATCTTCGCGAAGACGGGACCACAATTGCGTGTGCGGATCAGACTGTTGGCGGCTATCCGTTTCGCATAGGGCCTCGTTGCGCAAATGTACGGGCGGTGCAATCGCGTCGAGCATCCGCTGAGATTTCTCTAGACGGCCTTGTGGCCGACGCATCTTTGCTAGACCCCGGCACATTTCACGCGACACTAACCAGCCCAATGACCATAGGGATTGGCGCTCGTCGGTTCACGGGCCAATGGAACGGACTGAACTTTACAACAGACTTCACGCTGGGCGGCGGTTTTGAGCTTCTCAAGCTGACCGCGAAAACGCTGGAGCTTGGTGATGGAAACGGCGTCATCAAAGCTGCTTCGGTGGACGCACAAATATTCCCAGTGTCCGTCAATGCTGTGCCAATGGACATTCAAACTCTGGTTCGTCTGACCAACTTCTCGGTATCTGGATTACCGATTGCAGATTTCCCGCCTATCGATCTTACCACCCGCGTGAGCTTGGCCAAAAGCTACGTGCCTTTGGTGAACAGACGCACTCCATTTGAAGTTTGGGCGCGCAACGGCTTCGATTTAACAATCGATCAGCTTCAACTTGAGACCCAGAATGACCGAGGAGAGGACGGTTTGTTGCACATATCCGGCCTTTTGCGTGTGGACATGGATGGTTTGGTTTCTGGCACTTTGCAAATCGCCATCGCAAATCCACAGGCCCTGCAGGACTGGGCAGGGGCGCTGCCTCCACAGGCTGCTCAGGGTATGGGTGTTGTAACCCAGGCTGTCTCAGGTATGGGAAAACTCGCAGAGGTCGCCGGGCGCGATGCGCGCAGCATCGAAGTTCGACTCGATCAGGGAGCGATAAAACTTGGCTTCATCACTTTGGGTCAGGTACCGCCGCTGCGCTTCTGATGCCTTCAGCTTTTGTTTCCCACCGGCTCGACTTTGTCTGAAGGTTCGTCGGACGTGTAGCGACCGAAGTTTGGCAGATCTACCTCCTGGCCCGCATCGATAATTCCCCGGCGTATTTCCCGCGTCTTGGTGAAGTGATCAAAAAGTAAATCACCATCGCCCCAGCGCACCGCCCTTTGAAGGGCTGACAGGTCTTCTGAAAACCGCCCCAGCATTTCCAGCACCGCGTCCTTGTTGTGCAAGAAAACGTCGCGCCACATCACAGGGTCGGAAGCCGCAATACGGGTGAAATCCCGAAAACCGGAGGCCGAAAACTTGATAACTTCGGATTGCGCGACTTCTTCGAGATCGGAGGCAGTGCCCACGATGTTGTAAGCGATCAAATGCGGAATGTGGGACGTGACCGCCAAGACCCGGTCGTGGTGATCCGGGTCCATCAGTTCGACTTGAGACCCCAAGCCCTCCCAAAGCGCAGTCATTTTTGCCACCGCCTTAGCGTCTGCGTTCGCTGGCGGAGTAAGCAGGCACCAGCGGTCATCGTAGAGCGTCGCAAATGCGGCGTCCGGACCTGAGTGTTCTGTTCCGGCAATCGGATGCCCCGGTATGAGATGCACGCCGTCGGGCAGATGTGGCTCGATCTGCAAAATAACGGACCGCTTGACTGAACCCACATCGCTTATGATGCATCCGGGCTTTAGGTAAGGCGCCATCCGCTCGGCGAGAGCCGCAAACGTACCGACCGGCGTGCACAGGATCACACAGTCCGCGTCAGCGACCGCGTCGCGAAGAACGGTTGTGTATTCGTCTGCCAAGTCCAGTTCTTGAGCCCGGGCTGCCGTTTCTTTCTTGCGGGTATAGGCGACAACATGTCTGGCCAGACCGTCGCGCCTTGCACGCAGCGCAATAGAACCGCCAATCAGGCCAATGCCAACAAGGCACAGCCGTTCGAAGATTGGAGTGGTTGTCACGCCTTCACCCCGATCAAATCGGTGAGAATTGCGATCACACCGCGACAGGCCTCTTCTGTACCGATGGTCATACGAAGCGCGTTATCAAACCCGTAGGGCGTCACGCGCCGCAGCACGAATCCTTGCCTGGTGAGTTCCGCGTCTGCGTCTGCGGCGGTGACGGCCACATCGTCAAAGTGGATGAGAACAAAATTGCCGACGCTTGGCGTGACCCGAAGACCCAATGCCTCCAATTGTCTGGTCGTCCATTCCAGCCAAGTGTCGTTGTGTGCAATGGCAGCGTCTACCATGGCCCGGTCCTGCACCGCCGCTTCTGCAGCCGCCAAGGCAGCCGCGTTGACATTAAAAGGTCCCCGCACGCGGTTGAGCGCATCTATGATGCTGACGGGTGCATAGATCCAACCCACGCGCAGCGCAGCCAAACCATGAATTTTTGAAAACGTCCGGGTCATCACAACATTGCTGTGGGACGAGACCAATTCGAGACCCGATTCATAGTCATTTTTGCGCACGTACTCTGCATAGGCCGCGTCCAACACCAAGATCGTGCTGTCAGGCAGACCCGCATGTAGTCTGCGGACTTCGTTTATGGGCACATAGGTTCCGGTTGGATTGTTGGGATTGGCCAAAAAGACGATCTTCGTACGCTCGGTCACCCGCTCCAGAATTGCGTCCACGCTGGCGGTTTCTGCCGTTTCCGGCGCGACGACCGGCGTGGCGCCAGAGGCTAACACGGCGATTTTGTAAACCAAAAAACCGTGCTCAGTGAAAATCGCCTCATCGCCAGCCGACAAGTAGGTCTGCGCTAAGAGGCCCAAGAGTTCATCCGAGCCATTGCCGCACAATATATTATCCGCGTTTAGTCCGTGGGTGCGGGCAATGGCATTGCGCAGATTGGTGGCGGAGCCATCGGGGTAGTCTTCCAACACGTCTGCCAAATCTGCGAACGCATCGCGGGCGCGGCGGCTTGGTCCTAAGGGGGTTTCATTGGCCGACAGTTTATGGAGTTTAACGCCCTCGGGCACGGCCGACTTGCCGGGCACGTAAGCTGCGATGTCCATAACACCGGAATTGGGCTTGGGAGCGGCCATGATCGTCCTCATGTGTGCGTTCGATTGTTTCCGACGGAAGCGGGTGCCGGTGTAACCAGCGGCGGGTTTATCGGCTGTTGCTGTTCAAGGGAAGCCCTGACGGGGCGCGATGATGCGGGTGCGGTTCGGTGTTTGCGCGGGCCGGGCGGGAAGACGCGGTTTGCGGTGCCAGGACGGGAACAAACACGCGGCGGGACTGGCGCTGGCGCACCGGCAAGCCTTGATAGAGTTGCTTGGTTGCCTCCACCACGACCGCACCGGCAAAAGCAGGCGTGTAGCGCCGTCCTATCCGCTCCAGCGTCGGTGCGGCACTTAACACAAATCGCTTTTTTGACGGCGGAAAATGTAAAGCGTCCGACCATGCTGTCGGAGTAAGCATGTTTTCGCGTAAGAGGCGGGCCAATTGTCCTCCTGTGTAAGGTCGGCCTGAGCCGAAGGGTGTGTGTTCCACCCGTGCCCAATAGCCACGGCGGTTGGGCACTACGATCACCAATCGGCCATTGGGTGCCAGCACGCGCCACATCTCATGCATGAGTTCTTGCGGGTTCTCGCAGTGTTCCAAGCAATGCACGAGCAGAATGCGGTCCATGCTTGCATCCGGTAGTGGCAGGTCTTCTTCAAACACGAGGGATGTCGCGCTCTCCTCCAGAGGAGGCCAATGCATGGCACCCTGTTTGGCCGGCATGAAGGAAAGACAGCGTTCAGCATCGGTCCGAAACATGTCTAAAAACGGTGTGGTGAAGCCAATACCCAAAAGCCGTTCATCGCTTATGGGACGCCAAATGCTGCTGAGTGACTGCCCAAGCGTGCGCTTCGCCATCTGCCCGACCGGGGTGGCGTAGAACTGGCGCAAATCCACAATATCCATATGCATACGAAGACGCTATCAAGGTGCGGGCGGTGGTGAAACCACCAAACTGTTACTCTGTCTCATCAAGGTTGATCCATCATGACGCCTCACCGGCTAAAGGTATTCCAGTTTCCCTGTCGCGACGACAATTACGGCGTGATCCTGCACGACCCGCAGACGGATGTTGTGATCTCCATCGACGCGCCGGAGGAGGAACCCATTGTGGATGTGTTGAGCGACAAGAAACTCACGCTTACCCACATCCTGACCACGCACCATCATGGTGATCATGTGGCTGCCAACACCGCACTCAAGAACGCTTACGGGTGCCACATCATTGGACCGGCGGCGGAAGCTGACCGCATTCCCGGTATTGATGATGTGGTGTCTGATGGTGATGTGCTTGATCTATCGGGTGTGCCCGTTCGTGTGATTGCCACGCCAGGACATACAGCCGGCGAAGTGTCCTATTACTTTCCAGACCAGAGCATGGTTTTTGCTGGCGACACACTGTTTGCAATGGGCTGCGGCCGTCTGTTTGAAGGGGATGCTGCGACCATGCACGCCTCGCTGCAAAAACTTGCAAAATTGCCGGATGCCACGAAGGTCTACGCGGGTCACGAATACACGCTGTCGAACGCAAAATTTGCGCTGTCCGTTGATGGCGACAATGAGCAAGTTGTGGGCCGCGCGCGCGAGGTTGAGCATCTGCGCGATGACGGCAAGCCAACGTTGCCGACGACAATTGGGCTGGAAAAGGCCACCAACCCTTTCATGCGCACGCAAGACCCAAAGCTTCGCGCGACACTTGGTATGGAAAATTCCACTGATGAAGACGTGTTTGGCGAGTTGCGTCAGCGCAAGGATCGTTTCTGATGCATGACGGCATGAATGCCCAAGACTTAGTCTCAATGCTTGGTTTGGAGCCCCATCCGGAAGGTGGTTTTTACCGCGAGACTTTTCGCGATGCGGACAACGCATCCACCGCTATCTATTACCTGCTCGAAGTTGGAGACTGTTCTCACTGGCATCGTGTCATCGGCAGCTCTGAAGTCTGGCACCATTATGCGGGCGGACCGCTGGCGTTGACGGTGTCGCCGGATGGGCATGACGCACAGGCGTTTCGGCTGGGGCCAAACCTCATGCAGAATGAAAAGCCGCAAGTTGTCGTTCCGTCGGGATGGTGGCAAACGGCCGAATCGCTTGGTCATTGGACATTGGTAGGCTGCACGGTTGCCCCCGCATTTGACTTTGTAAATTTTGAGATGGCGCCACCGAATTGGCGGCCTGTGCCAAGACCTTCAGGCGGCCGTTGAGGAACCCGATGTCTCTGTGTCCGGTGGTGTGGCGGTCCCAATCAAAGTGTCATCATCCACGTTGCAATACCACGGGAGGTCCGATGACGGCTGGCCAAACACAAATCCCTGCAGATAGTCGACGCCCAGTTCCTTAAGCGCCTTGGCGGTTTCGGTGTCTTCCACCCATTCCACGACGGTTTTGACGCCAAACAGATTGGCGATGTCCACCAACGCTTTGATGAAGCCGTTGTTCTCGATGCTGTTTGAAATGTTATGGGCAAATTGGCCATCAATTTTTATGATGTCAAACGGCAGGCTTTTGAGGTTTCTAAACGACGTGAAACCGGCACCGAAATCGTCCAGTGCCACCTGACAGCCCAGTTCTTTCACCGACAAAATGAACTGTCGAGCCTCATCAAGATGCTCGGCTGCGTAGCTTTCCGTGATTTCAACGATCAAGCGCTCCGCAAGACCGGGTGTGCGTGAACAGGCCACGGCGAGTTTTGCGAGCCATTCGGGATCGCTTGCTGTTTCATAGGTCACGTTGAGCGACAGGCGCGCATCCGGCGATGCGTGAAGCGCTTCCAAGGCAATGTCGAGCGCGTAGTGATCAACCAGCCGGATGAGCCCCAAGCCTTGGGCCACAGAAACGAAGTCTCCTGCGCGCAGGGCGGTGCCTTCTTCGGTCTGGAGCCGAACCAAAGCCTCGTGAAACACCACTTCAGACGTTGATGCGTCGACCACAGGCTGCCAGGCCAGTTTGACCCGACCTTCCTTCAACGCGGTTATGATCTTTTCAGCGGTATGAGCAGCTTCAAACCGTTCCTGATCCTTTTGCGGATTGGGTCTGTAGGAAACGATCGAGGCGTTGCGGGCGCGTCTGGATTCGCGCAGGGCCTGATGGGCGGCCATAAACACTTCGCGCAAATCCCGAGCGTGCTCGGGCATTGCAACGCCACCCACGCAAATGGAAACCGCAATGGGCCCTTTTTCCGTGATCACGACATTTTTGCGCAGCAGGTCGAGCACGCGGTGTCCGGCGACGAGCATGTCTCGTTCGTTTGCAGCGGGCAGGATGATTCCGATCTTCGCCCCAGTGAATCGTCCGATAATGTCTTCGTCCCGTAAATTGCCTTGGAGTTTGCGCGCCACTTCGCGGATTACGGCGTCGCCTGAATCATACCCATAGACCGAATTGATGAGATCAAAATGCTCCAATCCCACCACAATGAACGAGGCCGCTTCGCCCGATTGTTTGATCTGGTCGAGTTGTTGTTCAAGACAGACGTTGAGATGCGAACGATTGAATAATCCCGTCAAGGGATCGTAACGGGACAGGCGATCAAGGCGTTCTTCGGCGGCGCGGCGTTCATTGATAATGCGCAAGACGCCGTGGGCGCGAACGGGGGTTCCTTCGGCGTCCGCAAACCAACGTCCGCTGTCCTCCAGCCAAATATCGCTGGTGGTTTGCAAACGTTCGGCGCTGAGAGCGTATTGTATGCGGTAGGGCACGCCCCCACCGTGGTCGATGTCCGACGAAGACAGGATTGTGTTTTCACGGGTCTGTGTTGTTGTTGGGAGCAATAGTTCGCTGAACCGACGGCCGCTGGTGATAAGGCCCGGTCTGTCCACGCATAAGAGCGCTTCCGCGCCGTCGCTCCACGCGATGCTGTCTGAGGCTATGTCCCACTCATACATGCACTCACCGACGGAGCGGAGAATTTCTGCCGCTGTTTTCCGCCGGTTCTTGAGCGGTTGGGTCTCATCACTTTCTGGCGCAAGGATGCTGTCCGAATCTGCGTGTGCATTCGGATTGCGTGAGGGTTTGACTTTTTCCTCTGCAAGTTTCTTCGGCGATTGGGGTGCCATGACCGCCCGTTGGCTTTTTACAATCCCGCTTAAGTTAAGGCATTTATGGTTAACGAAAACCAAATGGGTCAGCCAACGAAAGGAAAGTTTGCGTCATTTTCCGTGTTTTTGACTGCCACTAGATAACAACTGGCGTAAGGGTGCCGATTGCGGACATGGCTTTGACATTCCCAACCTGTCACCTTGTCACTGCATGGCATTGCGATATTGGTAATTGATATCGCAGCACACCGGAATTGGCGCGTGACCTTTCAAAATCGCTACGCGGACTTCTTGTCCCATTATCAACGTCTGTCTGCCCTGCGTCAGGTGGGGGGTATTCTGTCCTGGGATCAGGAAACGATGATGCCACCAAAGGGCGCAACCGCTCGGGCCGTGCAGATGGGCAGTCTGGAGCATGTGTTGCACGGATTGGAGACCGATCCCGCTTACAGCGATTTGGTGGATGAACTGGCCGACCATGGTGAGGGTGACGCCCAACAGAAACGCTCCGTCGCATTGGCTAAGCGGTCTCTCGACCGCACCCGAAAAGTGCCCGCGGATCTGGCAGCAGAATTGGCGAAACAGACCGCATTGGGACAGGGCGTGTGGGCACAGGCCCGGGCAAATGCGTCCTATGCAGATTTTGCATCCACCTTGGAGATCATCGTTAAACTGAAGCGGGAAGAGGCTGACGCGATCTGCTCCGGGCATGATGGTTATGCTGCACCGCTTTCGCGCTACGATGCTCTGCTGAACGATTTTGAACCGGGTATGACGAGCGCTGTCCTGGGTCCGCTGCTTGAAGGAATGCGCCCAAGGCTTTCCAAACTGCGAGCGAAGATTGCTGATTCTTGCGTTAAGGCGAAGGAACTGGAAGGTCCTTTTGACACACAAAAACAGATGACGCTCTCGCGCTGTGTTGCAGATGCGTTGCACTACGATTTTGAGGCTGGCCGCTTGGACTTATCCGTCCATCCGTTTTCTTCTGGTACCGGCGGTGATGCGCGTATTACGACGCGTGTGGATGAGGCAGATCCGTTGGGATGCCTGTATTCTACCATCCATGAAATCGGTCATGCGCTTTATGAACAGGGCCTTCCTGAAAATTGGTCCATGCAGCCGCTGGGCCACCACGTCTCCATGGGTGTGCATGAGAGCCAATCCCGGCTTTGGGAAAACCAGGTTGGTCGCAGCCTATCATTTTGCCGCTGGTTGCAACCGCAGGCCCAAATCCTGTTCGGTTCTTTTGGCGCACCGACGGCGCAGCGGCTTTACGCCGCAGTAAACCGTGTTGAGACGGGCTTCATACGGACGGAAGCGGATGAAGTGCACTACAATTTGCACGTTTTGCTGCGCTTCGAATTGGAGCGAAAACTGATCGAAGGTGAAACAGACGTGGCTGATCTGGAGGCGGAGTGGAACGCAACCTTTGAGCGTGACTTCGGATTGGTGGTTCCCGATGCTGCTCAAGGTGTCCTACAGGACGTGCATTGGTCATGCGGTCTGTTCGGCTATTTTCCGACATATGCGCTGGGCAATATCTACGCCGCGCAATTGTTTGCAGCGTTGAAGCGAGACGTGCCGGAACTGGATGCCCAGTTGGCCGGTGGCAACTGTACAGCGGTTCTCGATTGGCTCAGGTCTCGGGTTCACCAAAAAGGACGTCTGTTGGAAGCGACGGACCTGATGGAGGAAGCTTGCGGATCTGCGGTTTCGAGCGAGCCATTGTTGGCCTATCTCGAGGACAAGTTCGGCACTCTCTACGATTTGTAGCGCTCTTAGCAACTGGAGTGATCTGGCCACCACGGTCGGTTCACCACGCGACCGTGCCGCGCTTGTGTTGAACCGCCGGGCCTCATAAAACGTCGTAGCGGGGGCGCGCAAAAACCTTGGGGTTCACATACATGGACACTGAAACAGGCAAGAGCTTGAGCAAAGCGGGGCTGGGTTTTTTATCGCTCGCTATGGCTATGTTGGTGTGGCTGCTGCCTGCTGTTGCCACAGCTGAAACGGCACAAACAAAGCCAGCACCTGTGGCCAAGGCAGCCTCCGCCGTGCCCGAACCATATTTGGGGAAACCAGCCAAAGGTGACACCTACCGAATTGTCATTTTGGGAGATTCCTTAGGCGATGGACTTTATCAGGGCCTTACCCGGATCAATAAGGGCAATGACCGCGTCAAGCTCACCAAAAAATCCAAGGTAAACACCGGTTTTGTGCGGGTGGACCGGTACGATTGGAACAAGGCCGCTACCAAGATTGCGAAAAGCAGGGCCTATGATGTTGCCGTGATTCTCATCGGTTTGAACGATCTCCAGTCCTTCCGCGAAAAAGGCAAATCGCATCACTTTCAGACCGATGGATGGGTTGTCCGCTACAAGGATCGCATTGACCGCATGATGCTGGATCTGAAAAATGCGGGTATGGCGGTGTATTGGACGTCCATCCCTATAACATCGCCCAAGCGCTATCAGAAACACTACAACTATCTCAACGGGCTTTACCGCGAAGCGGCGGAGAAGAACGGTGTGCGCTTTATCGATACGTGGACGCCGCTGGCTGACGCTAAAGGAAAGTACACGCCGTTTTGGACGGATGAAGCCGGCAAGCGCAGGAACATCCGTATGCGCGATGGCGTACATTTTACGCCTACCGGCTATCTGATTTTTGCCCAATTTGTGGACGATGTTATCAAAGAAGATATGGGCAAAGTGGCCACGCAGTAACCAAGTTGCCGCGACCAAGCGATTGATAGCACCACCGGGATGACTGATCCCAAAGCATTGTTGCGCTTTGTTGAATCGCCCGCGCAGGTTGTGGTGTTGACGCTCTTTTAACCATGCTTGGATAGATTTGCTTAAGAGTCTGTCGTGCCCAGTCAAAAGGCCTGAGGATTGTTGAGCGTCGCAATGAGCCTGATTTCGTCCTGCCTCCTAAACAAGTTGTCCGTGTCGTCCGTTTTGGTGATGACAACGGGACTTTTTTTGACGGCCTGTACCGGGGCTTCCGATCAAATGACGGCCGGTTTGAACAGTCGTCCTATTGAAGGTGGAACGGAAACCGCCCGGCAGGCTGTTTTTGATCGGATGGCCAACCGACTTCGTGCACAAAGCCGCACGATCCAGTCTGGCAAAAAGCCCTTGCTTGAGCCTTATCAAGCCCAGTTCCGACCCAATTCTGGACGCCTGTTACAGCCTAATCTGGTTGCTGCGTCTGATGGATTTAACAAACCGGTGGCGCTGGCGAGCGTCGCAGCCCGTGTGAAGCCGACCGTTAAAAACGCTTCCCCTGGCAAAGACGATCTACCGATCATCACGGCCTCCTTGCCGGTCGAAAAGCCGCGCGCCTCAGTGCAAGGCCGTGAACCCAGTTACGGTTTGCGCGGGCAAGGCGGTCCGCTCGCCCGTCTGCAGGCCAAACTGCAGGCGCTCAAGTCCGGCCACCGTACAGAGCCGGTGACCATTCTTCACATCGGCGACAGCCATGTGGCATCCGACAGTTTTTCACAGGGCATTCGGCGCAAGTTGCAGGCGGAATATGGCAATGCGGGTCGGGGTGCTGTCATTCCTGCCGGGGCCTTCAAATACGGTTTTGTTGATCAAGCAAAGATGACTCGTAGCGGCAATTGGCGGTCTCAAACGGCTCTGCGCCAAAGGAAAGGTCGCTATGGCATTTCCGGCGTTGCGGTCTCTTCGCGCTCATCGCGGGCTTCCATGAAGATGACGGTGCGCAATGGCGAGTTCGACTGGGCCTCTGTCACCGTGGCCACAGGCCCCTCGCAAGGCACTGTTGTCCTCAACCGACGGCGCTGAGGGTGGTGGTGGCGTCGCCGGGATTGATCGAGGTCGAGCTTGTTGGCCTCACCG
>JBCBYZ010000132.1:0-9296 GCA_039815595.1 Pseudomonadota bacterium
CTGCTTGAACTTCAATTGTTGATCGTCGACGGATTGGCGACCGCCTTCTTCCAGCGTGTAGCGATGGGGATTGAAGATCATGCACCCCAAGTCTTCATGGATTTGGATGATCTCGTTCAAGCGCTCTTCCGTGGTGAAACGAACGAGAGACAGACCGGCAAAATGGACCTTGCCGTTGCTGCGGATCACTTCGAGATGCTGCGGCACTTCATCCCCGAAGATGCGTCGGATTTCGGCGACCTTTTCCAAGTGATCCGGATAGCCATAACGCACTTGAAGGTAGGTGATAGTCGGATCAACCTTCAACGCCCGCAAGGTCGTGTGGTTCCAAGTGTATTCAAAAATGTGGCCGGGGTTGCGCGCCCAATCATTGTCATCTGAACGGTAGACAACTTGTGCTTCGCTATATCGCCCGAGGAAAGTCTCAAACGCGTCCAAGGAATGGGGTGCAACCATCATCATGACGAGGCTTTGCTCGCGACGGATGTGTGGCGTGAACCGTTGGAAATAATCGTATGGGACCGGCGCTTCGACGGGTGTTGCGAGTTTTAAGAGGATGCCGTCTTCGTTTGCGATAGCGTCCGCAAATGCGGCGGACTCCATGAAGTCATCGAACCCAACGGCCATTTCCACCCATTCGTAAGCCGGGGCGAGTGGCAGTTCCAACTCGGTGATTATGCCGTTGGTGCCATAGGCGTGTGAAACGCGGGCCAGCTCCTCACCGCGGAACTCTAGGATGCGCGGTTCTGCCTCCATGGTGACCACGCGCAAACGGATGATGTTGCCAAGGTCGCGCAGGGAGCCCCAATGGATGGAGCCGATCCCGCCGGACCCGCCTGCTATGAAACCGCCTATGGTTGCCGTCGCCCAAGTGGAGGAAAACATGCGCACTTCCTGACCGGATTTGGCGATGCATTGCGCGTCCAGATCTTTGATCATACAACCAGGCTCCACTATTACCCGGCCGGGCTGAATGTCTTTGACCGCGTTGAGATGGTTGAGGTGAAGTATGCAGCCGCCATTGAGCGGCATGGCTTGGCCGTAGTTGCCTGTGCCGGCACCACGTGTGGTGACCGGCACGTCATGCGCGTAGCAGATTTTGAGAACCTCAATCAGTTCCTCTTCGCTTTTGGGCGAGACCACAAAATCTCCAACCAGATGGTCGAGCTTGGATTTCAACACAGGGGAGTACCAAAAAAAGTCCCGGCTCTTTTGTTTCACCGTGGCGGGATTGGTGTCGAGGTCGAACTGGGCGAGCGCCGCCTTGCACTGTTCTATATTGGTGGTCATGCGCTCATCCTTTGGGCTTCCTTGGTTTGTGTCATCAAATGGTCCAGTTCCGCATAGTCCGGCAGCGTCCGGTCTATGGCTTTGCCTTCCCGTACCACGATGCGATCCGATTGAGGGCGGGCCAAAAACTCTGTCATGGAGCGGGCCTTGAAGATGATAAAATCCGCCTTGCTTCCGACGCTAAGGTCGCTTTCGGAAAGTCCGCAGGCCTTGGCGGGATTGGCGCAAAAGGCGTCGAACCAGTGCGGTTTGGTGTGGTCGAGATGGGCTATCCGTGTGCTTTCACGCAATACTTCCACCATGTCCAAATCGCCATAGGCGTAAAACGGGTCGCGGGTGTTGTCTGAGGCGAACGAAACGTTGATGCCGCGTTTGCGCATCTCATGCACCAAAGTGACGCCGCGCCATCGCGGCGTGGTGCCGGGATCACGCGCTTGAAGGTAGAGATTGCAGAGGGGCAAAGAAACGATGTTCAGCCCCGCTTCAGCGACCAGATCCAGCGTTCGGTCAGCCTCGCTTTCGTCTTGCACTGCCAATGAACAGCAGTGCCCGACTGTGACTGGAGCGTCGAAACCGGTTTTCAGTACGGTTTTAGCGATGGTGCGCAAGGTTGCGACGGATGGGTCACCCGTTTCATCAGCGTGAAAGTCCGCATCCAAACCTCGCTCTGTGGCCATAGCGAAAAAGGTTTCCAAGCGTTGGGCAAGATCGGGCATCGGATAGGTGACCGCACCCAATGTGCCTCCAGATTCTGCAACGATATTGGCCGTGCCCAAAAAGCCACCTTCGTTCTCCACCATGTCGATGGGGACCAAACAGGCCGCCTGCAGGGCAACGCGCCCCGCCCACTCTTCACGCAATTCACGAAAAACCGGCCAAGAAATGCTGTCTTGTGGGGGCAGACTGTCGAGGTGCGTGCGGACGGTCGATGTGCCGTGAGCATAAGCGCATTTGAGCGAAAAATTCATGCGAGCCCGAACATCTTCCGCGCTCCAGTTCGCGACCCTATCTTCACCAACGGTGGTGAGTGCGCCCATGAAGGTGCCGTCGGGATTGGGAGCGCGGCCCCAGATGTGACCCTTGTCGAGATGGGTGTGCATGTCGACAAAGGTCGGCAGGACGATGCCGCCTTTTGCGTCAATGGCTGGGCCCGTATCGGCACCCTTTGAACCATCAACAATATGACCATCCGCTACGGACACCGAGCCGGTGCTCAAGCCGTTTGGCTGTGACGGATCGAACAGGGTTGCGTTTTCGAGGGTGAACAGCCCTTCCGGCAGGGTGAAAAAATCGCTCATCAAAACTCCCGCTTGATCGCGCTCTCATGCCATTTGTGCAGAAGCAAATGACTGAGGAAACTCAAGGCCGCGTAGATCACGACGCCCGTGAGAGCGATCAAAAACAGGGCGGCGAACATTCGTGGGATATCCAGCCGGTAACCGGCTTCCAGAATTGTAAACGCCAGTCCGGAGCCGATGCCGCCAGTGCCAGCCACGTACTCTGCCACAACAGCACCGATGAGCGCCAACCCACCAGCGATCCGCAAACCGCCTAGGAAATAGGGCAGGGCCGACGGAATTTGTAGAAACCGCAGACGCTGCCACCGGCTCGCGCGATAAATCTTGAACAAATCCCTCAGATTGTGGTCAGCGCTGTTGAGGCCCAGCGTTGTGTTGGACAGGACCGGAAAGAAAGCCACCAGCCAGGCGCAGATCAGCAGTCCGACGAGCTTGGATTCGACATAGATGAAGATCAGCGGTGCGATGGAAACGATGGGCGTGACCTGCAAAATAACCGCATAGGGGTATAGCGACATCTCCACCAGTCGGGATTGGGTGAAGAGGATTGCCAGTCCCGCGCCGCCGATCACCGCGATGGCGAGTGCCATGAGCGTGATCCAGACCGTAATCTGAAGCGCGTTGAGCAGGATGACCCAGTCATCGGTTAAGGAGGCCCAGACACGTCCGGGGCCAGGCAAAATGTAGTGGGGTATATCGTTAATTTTGACGATCTGATCCCATGCGATCAGCGTAATGATAATCATCACAACGGGCATCAACCATGTGCCGATCTTGTCGTTGCGACGATTGCGTGCCCGCTGACGTTCTTCCAGATCGATGGCGGGCTCTGCATCCAGTGGTAATGAGTTGGGCGCTGACATGGACGAAGCTGTGGCGTCTTGAACGAGGGTCAATGGAGGGCGTCTCCCATGGCCACCTGCAATGCGTCGGACGTCGCACGGCAATATTGGGCGTATTCACTTGAGGTTCGAAATTCGTCATCGCGTGGGTACGGGCTGTGGATTTCCAGCTCCTCGATCACCCGCCCGGGGCGCGCCGCCATGACGACTATGCGATTGGACAGAAACACGCTTTCAAAAACGGAGTGGGTGACAAAAACCACTGTGCAACCGATACGCTGTTTCATCTCCAATAAGTCGTTATTGAGTTTGAAACGGGTGATTTCGTCGAGAGCCGCGAAGGGCTCATCCATCAATATGAGCTTTGGTTTCGTCACCATGGCACGTGCGATAGAGACCCGCATTTTCATGCCGCCGGAGAGTTCTCGCGGGTAGGCGGCTTCAAAGCCGCTCAGGCCTACCAAATCCAGCGCTTCTTGGATGTCGCCGCGAACTTTGGATTTGGCGATGCCTTTCAGGCGCATGGGCAGCCAGACGTTATCCTCAATGGTTGCCCATGGCATCAGGGTTGGTTCTTGAAACACCACGCCCAATTGGTCCGAGGAGCCTGCTTCGGCCCAATTGATCTTGCCTTTGGTAGGGTGCATCAGCCCAGCGATAAGGCGTAGGGCAGTCGATTTTCCGCAACCGGATGGTCCCAGCAGACTCAAAAAATCGTTTTCGCGTATGCTGAGGGACATATCACGAAGGGCGACCACGGTGTCGTTGAAGACCTTGTCTACGTGGTTCACCGCAAGCAATTCCGCTGCGGGTGGCGTTGATGCGGGTTTTGCGGGCTTAGCGGTGGTTTTGCCGATCTTGACCGCTTTTGCAGCCTTGGATTTGGCACCCACCGACTTCTCTTTGGAGACGCTCACTTTTCAACCCCTATCAGGCCCGCAAAGAGAGCCGCACACTTTATGCGGCTCCCGTAACCTGTCGTTTGATCATGCGGGGTCTGATCAACCCTGCATGTGACTTTGAATAAGCCCTACTTTTTCAGCTCTTTACCGACGCCGGCGTTCACGAACTGCAATGTGTAGGCTTTTTTGACGTCAAGGTCTGCAGACACCACGCCGGCTGCCACCATCTTATTGTAAAAATCGGTGATCTTTTCTTCCGTCATGGCGCCGATGCCCAACGTTTCCGCATCACCCGAGTCGACGATGCCATTCTCTTTCATCTTTTCGATGGCGAAGGCGATCTTGTCGTCTGTCATATCCGGATTGGCTGCTTTGATCAGCACGTTGGCGGCTGCGTTGTCGCCGTAAAGATAGTTGTACCAACCTTTGATAGAGCCTTCGACGAAGCATTTTACGCTTTCAGGCTTGTTGGTGACCGTGTCCGCCATGGTCTCAATGGTCGTTGCATAGGTGGAATAGCCAGCATCGGCGATCAGAAAGACATTCGGTTTAAACCCGCCTTCCTTCTCCACCACATAGGGCTCGGAGGACAGGTAGCCCTGCATGCCCTTTTTCTTGTCGGCCAAGAAGGGTGCCGGGTTAAACGTGTATGGCTGGCGCTGCTCAACGGTGAAGCCGTGCTCTTTGACCATCCACTGGTAGTAGCTCTGAAAACCGTTGTCGCCGATCAGCAGGG
The DNA here is from genome assembly GCA_039815595.1 of Pseudomonadota bacterium. Classification (GTDB taxonomy): domain Bacteria; phylum Pseudomonadota; class Alphaproteobacteria; order Rhizobiales; family Rhizobiaceae; genus Pseudahrensia. The sequence goes on from JBCBYZ010000132.1 coordinate 5,069, forward strand.
TCAGGTTCTTCAATTCGTCCCATGTGGAGGCTGATTCCGGGTGCGCCAAGATCACCTGCGGGTGCTTTTGGAAGGTCGCCCCCACGACCACGACTGGGATGTCTTGTTCCACTGCCGAGAAAGCTTGCAGCATGTCGCCGCCCATGTGGAACTGCAGTTTGCCGGCCAGCATGAGCGCCCGGTTGTTCACCTGCGGGCCTCCGGAGACGATTTCTACCTCCAGACCGCAGGCTTCGTAGGTGCCGTCGGCGACAGATTGGTAGAAGCCACCGTGCTCCGCCTGTGCCAACCAGTTTGTCCCAAACGAGACCTTTTCCATCGCCAAGGCCGGTGAGGCCATTAACGCTCCAAGCGCCACCGAAGACGCGATCACTGTTTTTGCAAAACCCATTTCAACCACTCCAAAAAAATTGTGCCGTTCAGCGTTGCCTAAAATTGAAAGCAAAAACGGCTTGTCGTCAAACAAATTTTGCATAAAATTTAGCCGTTTGCACAATTGCCGCTTTTGTAAGCAATTTTGAATGTGGTGTTGGGAACATGGCCCGCAAAATTCAACAAGCCCTCAAAACCCAAAAACCTCTAGGAACACTGCTTTGAAATCGCTCAACCCACCCGACATCGCCGCTCCGTTTGGACGTTATTCCCATGGTGCGGAAGTGGGAGGCTTTGAACGAATGGTGCAAACCTCCGGGCAATTGGGATTGGCCGTTGATGGAACCATCCCTGACAGCGTCACTGCCCAGGCCGAAATCTGTTTTGAAAACATCGATGCGATTTTGACCGAAGGAAAGATGGCCCGCGCCGACATTTTTCATGTCACGGCCTTTGTTACCGATCGCGCTTACATGGCTGACTATATGGCAGCGCGAGACGTCTACTTCGCGGATATACAGGTACTGCCGGCCTCAACTCTGCTGATCGTGTCCGGCTTCACGCGGGCGGAGTTCAAAGTGGAGATACAAGTCGCGGCGGCGCGATAAGAGCAGGCGCTCAGGCGCTTTTGCGTTGGTCCGGAACAAGCTCTTTCTGCGTGACTTGTTGTTCCTGCGGAGCAGCTTTTTTGGGCTGCTCGAATACGTCCACGAAATCGCGGGGCGGTATGGCGAGATTGTATGACGCCTCTTCACCAGTCATCCACACCAGCCAACCCGCAATTGGGTCCGGCCTTGATTCGATCATCCAGTTGACAAATCCGGGCTGATTGCGGGCGTAACCCTGTCGAACTCCCAAGCCCCGACAACAGACTTTGAAGGCTTGGATGCCGATCATGAAGTCTGGCGTCCAGCGCATGTAGGCCATGATCAGAATGAGGCGTGATAGGATGATAGTGAGCGCACCCCCACGCAGGTCTCCATGCATCCATACTTCACCGTGATAGGTGACTTTGCCCGCCACTCTAGACACGGCCTTCGACATGGCAATCGTTGAACTCTCTACGTCCACGTTGAGCCCGCCGATGCTTATGTCTCCCAGTTGGGTGTCGAGGTAATGCTCAAGAGTTCGACCTCTTAGCGGCAGCAGCTTTATAGCTTGGGCATAGACCACGCGATCATTGGCGTCTCGACCCACCATCCAAATGCCGGTGCTGCCATCGATATCTGTCTGGTTCGGATTGAACGCGGGGCTAACCTCGCTTTTCCCGTCCGTATTGCGGCAGATGTCAACAAATGTCTGAAAATCAGAACCCACCTCCACGAACACACCCATGTCCATCGCCAGCTTGATTATGCTGGCCATGTTGTCTTCCAGGGTCTGTCGTTCTTGTTCGGTCAAATGGGGCTCCGGTTACCTGATTGGCGGCGCGATCAGGCGGCGAATTTCATTACGTCGTTGTCGGCTAATGGGCTGAAACGTTCCGGCGGCATGGAGGGGATGTCGATGTTGTTGGTTCTGGAAATTAGAACCATCGCGGCAGGCTCGCCGTCGGGAAACGCAAACGCCGCCACCAATCGTTGGTAGTGCACGCTTTGTGGCGGTTGGTCAGGATGGCGTGGCACGCTCGCGCTCACATGGTCATACCAAAGCCCGCCTTGATTGATGACAACTTCATAAGCGTGGACCAGATAGTCGTAGATCGCGCTGTATGTCTTGTTCTCGGACAGGTGCCGACCCAGTGTATTTTGCGCCATGTCCCTACCGAACCACGACGCATAAGAAGACTGATCGCCAACCTCAACGCAGAGCCAGTCGCCGTTATAAGGGCGATAAATCATGCAATAGGGGCGGATGATCGACAGTTCGTTGTGGCTGAGGGATGCTTTGGATTGCGTCCAAAGTCTCAAACCCTCACGCAGCATCGGAGCGCCGGACTTCCATACGGCATTGAGCGGATGCTGCTGCGAATACATCCAACTGGTATCATCTATGTCTTCGGAGGCGTGGGTGAGCCCTTTGGGAAATGCGCGGCCAGAGGAAAGCCAGGTCTCAGATTCGACCAAAAGCCGCTCCGCACCCGCAAGCGCGTCCGCTCCGGTTTCGGTAAGTTGGTACTGGCGATTTTTTAGAATGAACAGCTTTGTGTCCAAGCGTTGCTCAAGCTCATTGATGTGGCGACGAACGGTCTGTCGGGTGAGTTTTAGTTCATCGACGGTCTGGCTCAGATTCAATGATCTTGCTAACGTCGTAAAGGAGCGCAGCATTTCGCTGAAAACGGGTGGAACTGATTTTTTGGCCATGGGTCACCATTGTTGAGGCTCAAGGCGCAGACCCTCACTACGGCCATACAATCACCAAATGAATTCCAATGGAACATAATTGTTCCGCAGGATGCCTAAGAATCTGCCAATTTGGATCATTAAGGTTTCCTAAAGCAGCGAATCGATCATCAATTGCGAGATTTCTGCTTTTGGCAGATGTTCCAGCAATTATCGATTTTCGATTGAAAAACACACTTGGGACACCCGATGAGCGACCGCGACGACATAGATCCATCCATTTTGCTCGAGATTACGGCCGAAGTGACAGCCGCATATGTTCAAAACAATGCTTTGGCCCGTGAGCAACTGCCCCAATTGATTGAAGAGGTCCGCAACACGTTTGGCGGCCTAGGAGCGCCGGTCGCAGAGCCAGAGGTCGAAGAGACGCCTGCAGTATCTGTGAAATCCTCTGTGAAGAGCGATCATTTGGTGTGCTTGTGTTGCGGTCTGAAGTTCAAGAGCCTCAAACGCCATCTGGGCACCGCCCACGGTCTCACACCCGATCAGTACCGTTCTAAATGGGGTCTGCCGGACACCTATCCGATGGTCGCGCCGGAGTACTCCAAAGTGCGCTCGCAGATATCACTCGACGTCGGCTTGGGCAAAAAACGCACATAAAAAGCAGTTCGGGGCGGCATCGCAGAGACGGATTGGAGGTTCGGTTTGGTCGAAGGACGAATCCAAGACTTCAAATGCATGTCCCGAAAGCTCAGCGCTGCCGTTGCCGCCAATGATGAGGACGCGGTTGTAGCGCTGGATGCGCAGACAGCAGCCATGTTTCGCGCAGCTTTGTCAGCCCAGCCGGGCAATGTGTTGGAGGCTATGGATTTGGCAGACTTCCTGTTGGAGTTCCTGGCCCCCGAAGGTGAGCGCACCGAGCTTGAAAAACAGGCCTCTGCCCGTCTGATGGAACTCGTTGCTTTCCCCGAAGCTCCAGGTTGAACTTCTCAACAGTTCGTCCAGTCGTATAAGCCGTAGCGTAGTGCTCGGAGCGGTCACCGCTTTTGAGCGCTTGCGTTGGTTCGTTTGCCGGGGCCATGGTTGGGTATGAGCTACCAATTTGATCTTGCCGGGACGCGCTATGCCTTTGGCTCGCTGAAGGTGTTGCTCGCAAAGGCTTCGCCGGAACGGTCGGGTGATCTTTTGGCGGGGCTTGCCGCCGATGGTCCCGTGGAACGTATAGCTGCGCAGCACTGCTTGGCGGATGTGCCGCTCTCGGATTTTCTGGCCGATGTGCTGGAGGTTGAGGGCGATGCGGTTACAGAATTGATCGCTGAACAGCAGGATCTGGATGCATTTTCAGCCGTGTCTCATTTGACGGTTGGCGCGTTTCGCGATTGGCTTTTGAGGCCCGATGTCACCGGAGCAGTGTTGGCGCGGCTGGCCTCTGGCCTGACACCGGAGATGGTGGCTGCGGTCTCCAAAGTGATGCGGGCGCAAGACCTGATTGCTGTCGCGGCGAAGATCGAAGTCGTCACGCGGTTTCGCTCCACGATTGGATTGCGGGGTCATCTGTCCACCCGAAACCAGCC
>JBCBYZ010000157.1:0-6581 GCA_039815595.1 Pseudomonadota bacterium
CCCAGATCAGAAGTGAAGGCTGCGCGGCCTGTTTCCAGTGCCCGGTCCACCAGCTCGATCCGGTCCTGGCCCCAAAACACTTCGCCGTTGAGCACGTAGGCGGGGACGCCGACAGCGTCGGCGGCGATGGCGTCTTGGGTGTTTTGGGCGCGGATGGCGGCCATTTCCTCGGTTTTTGCGGCGGTTAGGATCGAATCCGGGTCGAAGTCGCATTTGGCCAAACGGTCGGCGACTTGGGCCTCGTCGCCCATGTCAGCTTCGTCCGCCCACACGCCTCGGAAAACCGCATCCATATAGTCAGCCGGGTCTTCGCCGCGCTGTATGATCGCGATCGTGCAAAGATCTGCCAGTGTAATGTCGGTCGGGAAATGGGCCGGACGCAGGTTGAGCGGTAGGCCGCGCCACTCGGACATGCGCTGCAATTCCAGTAAACGGTAGCGCTGACGTACGGCGGGACGCTGGGCGGGCATGACGGCACCGGACACTTCCCACAGACCCATCAGGTTGACGGGCTTGAAGTGAAGTTTTGCACCGTGCTTTTCAGCGACGGCGCGGATGGCCGCATGGCCCAAATAGGCAAAAGGGGATTGGCCGATATAGTAATAGTCAAGGATGACGCTCATGATCATAACTCTGCAGAATTTGTGCGGTCACCTTTTGCGCGGCGCGCCGGGTTTGGCAAGTTGCAAGAGTTGCGCGACAGGCCTCCGCGCTGCCAGTGCCAGCCGTTTGAGACGAGGGCGCAGCCCGTTGATCCATCCGTCCAGCCAAAAGGCACCCCTGCGGGTCAGTGCCTGCTCAAACCGCACCAAGCCAATACGTCTGGTCTCCCAAGCAGCTTTTTGCTGAGTAGGGTGTCCCAAAAGACTGAGACACGCGGTTTGACGTGTGTCCGGCGTTGTCAGCGACATGTGGATCAGGAGATTGCCGGGCGAACAGTCGGCAAAGGCGGGATCGTAGGTGGACAGATAGCATTGCCGCACGGGGTAGGTTCCACCATCCGTAAGACGTGCCGGGCCGACCAGATTGATAGACAGTGCGACGACGTGAGAACCGGCCATAAGAACGTCCAGTTCCGGCTCCGTGCCGCGCATGTCCGAAGGAAACGTGCCGCCCCCAAGATCAGTCAAAAACGCATCAATGCCGTGATGTGCCAGTCCGGTAGAATAAAGCCCGTTGCTAGCCAACCACTCCCGCTTGAGTTGCAGGGCCTTCGCCACCAATGGTGCAAAGTCCGGGTGGCCACGCCCGACGCGCTTCAGGGATACCGCCCCGTGGGCGGACAGTCGCTCCATGCCCTTGCGCAGGGCTTTGCGTCTCGATTTTCCAAGCGTAATGCCGGGCTTTGCCGGGTCCACACCGCTGTCACTCAGGGTTATGTATTCCGCCGGGTCCTGCACCAAGACGGGCCCATGTTCGCGGCGTTTTTTACTGTCAGCCAACGCCAAGGCAGCCGCTTGGAGCGGGCTTCCTTCCAGGATCGGCCCAAGAGCGACAACGTCCACACCTTGGCGCAGGGTAACTTGCGCGAGTGCCAAGGCGATGCCGGTTTGGCAATCGGTTTGACCGTCTGTCAGCGCGTCACAGATTTGGGTGTGCGGTTCGCCCAAGGGCAGCAAATGCACGATGCCGAAGCGCTTCTGCTCCATCAGCGGCAGGATCGCGGCAAGCGCCCGGTCGCGATAGATGAAAGCCACAACCGGCGTTACCCCCAAGTCCGTTCCAATATGCGTGAGCCAGGGAAATGCCCATGCCAGGCTTTGAAAGGCGCTGTGTTGATTCCTGCGGTGCAAGGCCGCCGCGCTTTCCAACCGTCTCCATTCCTCCGCCCGGCTTCGCAGCGCGCTGAGCGTTTCCACAATCTCCACAGACCAGGTTGTGGCGGCCTGAACGGTGACCGGCTGGCCGAGCCTGTTCACAGCATTCGGGTCATCCAGCGCGGTGGCGTCCTGTTCCAGATCATGTGTCGGCGCGTGCAGCATGGGCCAAGGTGGTTGGAGCGTGTGATTGCCTCAACGTAAAGCGCCCAACCCCTGATGGGCAGGGGACGGGCGCTATAACTAAACGTGTGGTTAATGTGATCGCCTGTTGTTTACCGACAAAGGACCGGCAAACCGACACTGTGAAAGCTGTTAAGCTGCTTTCTTCGCCTCTTCTGCAGCGCCACCGAAACGGCCATAAAACGTTTCACCGTTCTTCGCCATCTGGTTGATCAGCTTGCAGGGTTTGAACTGATCACCGTATTTTTTGGCCAGCTGCCGTGCACGCTTTTGGAAAACCTCAACGCCCATTTGGTCGATATAGGTGAGGGGGCCGCCCGTAAAGGGCGCAAAGCCAAAGCCCAAAATCGCCCCCACATCCGCTTCGCGGATATCGCTCACGACACCCTCTTCCACAGTACGGGCGGCTTCCATGGCGATGGTGAACAAGAAGCGGTCTTTGATTTCCTGCACATCCACGTCTTCTGCCGCCTGCTGCGGATACATGGTCTTCAGGTCGGGCCAAAGGTGCTTTTTGGCAGGCTTTGCGGGGTAGTCGTAAAACCCTTTGCCACCCTTCTTGCCCACGCGACCGTGCTTATCGACCATCGTGTTCACCAATTCAAAATGACGAGGATCGATCACACCGTCGCCCAGATCGGCCATGGTCTGCTTCATCACCTTTTGGGACAGATCGATGGCCACCTCATCGTTTAGTGCCAGCGGGCCGACCGGCATACCGGCCATCATGGCAACATTGTCGATCATCGGCACCGGCACGCCTTCGATCAGCATGTTCCACGCTTCCTGCATGTAGCGCATCACGCAGCGGTTGACGTAAAAGCCGCGGGAATCGTTGACCACGATTGGGGTCTTTTTGATGGCCATCACATAGTCGATGGCCATGGCCAGCGCCTTGTCTCCGGTCTTTTTGCCGGTGATGATTTCCACAAGCATCATACGGTCCACAGGCGAGAAGAAGTGGATGCCCACGAAATTCGTCGCTCTTGAAGATGCTTGCGCCAGTTCGGTGATCGGGATGGTGGACGTGTTGGAAGCGAAGATGGCGTCCTTGCCGATCACGGCTTCGGCCTGCTCGGTCACGGCTTTTTTGATGCCTTTGTCTTCAAACACGGCTTCCACGATCAGATCGCAACCGTCGAGATCGGCATAGTCCGCCGTTGGGTGGATCAGCGACAGCAGTGCTTCTTTCTTCTCAGGCGTCGAACGGCGACGGCTGATCGCTTTGTCCAGCAATTCTTCTGAATACGCTTTGCCCTTGTCGGCGGCCTCTTGATCGCGGTCCAGCAACACCACTTCAATACCCGCTTTGGCGGTCACATAGGCGATGCCAGCCCCCATGAAACCGGCACCCAAGACGCCCACTTTTTTCAGGGTCAGCGGCCCAACGTCCGGGCGGCGCGCGCCCTTGTTGAGTTCTTGCATATTGATGAACAGCGTGCGGATCATTGCCGCCGCTTCCGGTGTGGTCAGCGTGTTGGCGAAGTACCGGCTCTCCACTTTCAGTGCGGTGTCGAACGGCAGTTGCAGCCCTTCGTAGACGCAGCGCATGATGTTCAGCGCACCGGGATAATTGTTGTAGGTTTCTTTGCGCAGCAGGGCATTGCCAGCCGCCAGCATTTGCACGCCTTGGGGCGACCACACTTTGATGGGTGCCTTGTAGCCCTTCTGGTCCCACGGCGCTTCCGCCTTCAACCCGTCGCGGATCATCTGTTTGGCGGTGTCCACAACCGCTTCGGGTGCCACGACTTCTGTCACAAGACCAAGCTGTTTGGCTTTTTTACCGGGATGGGCCTTGCCCTGCAGCAGCATGGTCATTGCGTCCTGCGGGTTGACCAGGCGCGCGACGCGCTGGGTGCCACCGCCGCCCGGCAGTAGCCCAACTTTCACTTCCGGCAGGCCAACGGTGGCTTTTTCATCATCGCTGATCACGCGGGCGTGGCAGGCCAGCGCAATTTCAAAGCAACCGCCAAGCGCCATCCCGTTCAACGCTGCGACCCAAGGCTTGTCGCCGGCTTCGATCCGGCGCAGCGTCTTGTTGAGGCGGTACGCACCATCAAACAGCATCTGCGCAGCAGCTTGTTCATCACGGGCTTTTTCATCAGCATATGTGCCCAGCATGGATTGCAGCATGGTCAAGTCTGCGCCCGCACCGAACGCTTTTTTGCCAGACGTGATCACCGCGCCTTTGATCGCCTCATCGTTTGCGACCGCGTCGATCACAGCATCAATTTCTTCCATCACTTCAGTGTCGATGACGTTCATCGACTTACCGGGTGAATCCCATGTGATCAGAGCGATGCCTTCTGCATCAGTTTCAAGTGTAAAGTGTTTCATGATCGTTCCTTAAACCCGCTCGATGATCGTGGCTGTGCCCATGCCCGCGCCAATGCACAGGGTTACGAGCGCTGTGTTGAGGTCGCGGCGTTCCAATTCGTCCAGAACCGTGCCGAGGATCATCGCGCCTGTTGCGCCCAGCGGGTGGCCCATGGCGATAGCACCACCGCACACGTTCATTTTTGAGTGGGGAATGTCGAAGGCCTGCATGTAACGCAGCACCACGGATGCGAAGGCTTCGTTCAGCTCAAACAGATCGATATCGTCGATCGACATTTTCGCGTTTTTGAGCAGCTTTTCGGTCACGTCCACCGGACCGGTGAGCATGATGTTGGGCTCGGAGCCTATATTTGTGAAGGCTTTGATCTTGGCCCGAGGCGTCAGTCCCATGGATTTGCCGCCGCGCTTGGAGCCCAGCAAAACCGCTGCGGACCCATCCACAATGCCGGACGAGTTGCCCGCATGGTGGACGTGATTAACGCCTTCGATCTCAGGATATTTTTGAACCGACACGGCATCAAAACCGCCCATCTCGCCCATCATCGCGAAGGACGCGTTGAGGGACGCCAGCGACTGCATGTCCGTCGAGGGGCGCATGTGTTCGTCATGGTCCAAGAGGGTAAGACCATTAATGTCCTTCACCGGGGCGATGGACTTTTCAAACCGGTTTTCTTCCCAAGCCTGGCCCGCACGCTTTTGGCTTTCCACCGCATAGGCGTCCACGTCGTCGCGCGAGAAGCCGTATTTGGTTGCGATCAGGTCTGCTGATATGCCCTGCGGTACGAAGTAGGACGGAACCGCCACGCTGGGGTCCACCGGCCAAGAGCCGCCAGACGCGCCAATGCCAACGCGCGACATGCTTTCGACGCCACCGCCAATGGCAACATCGTCGGCGCCTGCCATGATCTTGGAGGCCGCAAAGTTGACCGAATCCAAGCCTGATGCGCAATAGCGGTTCAATTGCACACCGGCGACGCTGTCGTCATATCCGGCTTCCAAAATGGCTGTGCGCGTGATGTCGCCACCGGCTTCCATCACCGGGTCAACACAACCGAACACCACATCGTCCACCAGCTTGGTGTCGAGGTCGTTGCGGTCGCGCAATTCGCCAAGAATGCCGGCGGCCAAACGGTTGGACGGCACTTCGTGCAGCGAGCCGTCTTTTTTGCCCCGTCCGCGCGGTGTGCGCACGTGATCGTAAATGAATGCATCAGCCATGGTCGGCTCCTTGTGATGGGTCTGTGTGTGCGGTGCTAGGCCTTGGGCCCGGACGGCAAAATGTCTTCTGGCGTAGCAAAATTTGGCAGCGCCTGAATGCGCTCCAACCATGCTTTGATATTGGGGTAGTCATCCCACGTGACGTTAAAGTGGTCCGGCCACATCAGGTAGCCGACCATGGAAATGTCGGCTATGGTGACACGATCTCCAACGGTCCATTCCCGGTCAGCCAAATGGCGATCCAGCATCTTAATGGCCTGGATCATCCGCCCCTGCATGAACTGGGCTTCCGGGCTGTCGCCCTTGCCCATGAACTTGTTGAAGAAGCGATAGACGGAGATGGCTCCAGTGAGTTTGTGATTATCAAACAGGATCCAGCGCAGCACTTCGCGGTGCTCTTGCGCGTTGCGGGCCGCAAACTGGTCGAAACGGTCCGCCAGATGCCACAGCTGAACGCCGGACTGGCTGATCGCGATGTCGCCTTGCGTGTGATCAACCAAAGCCGGCACTTCGCCCATGGAATTGATTGCCAGATATTCCGGCGTTCGGTGCTCACCTTTGAAAAAATTGACCCAGTTTGCCTCCCAGTCTGCGCCTGCCAATTGCAGCATCAGCGCAGTTTTGTAGGCGTTTCCGGATTCTAAAAAACAGTGCAACGTATAGTCAGCCATCGGCTTTTTCCGTTTCAAATTGCAGGCCTGTGAAGGGCCGAAGTTTCAGGCTTGATGTAGCGCGCGCTGCCAACTCGGTTTCGTTGACAAACAGCTTGGCCTCGGCAAACACGATGGCCTTTCCGGCTTTTGTTATTTCCGCCTCGCATTGGATCGGCCCCAAAGGCACGGCCCTTAAGAACTGTGTATGCAGATCAATGGTCGCCATGGCGTACTGCATTTTCAGCGATACGAAAGAGTTGAACCCCATCGCGTCATCCATCATGGCACCCAAAATGCCACCTTGGATGACACCGCCAAAGTTCACCATGTCCTTGTTGGGTGAGAATGTAACCCGCGACCACATCCGATCCGG
>JBCBYZ010000131.1:0-9331 GCA_039815595.1 Pseudomonadota bacterium
AACCATTCGGGAAAAAGCCGAAAGAGAGCTAAACGCAGGCAGGCAACATTGCCGTCACCCAGCCTACCTTACTCCGCCAATTCACGCATTACCTTGATCAAATCGGACTTTCCTTCAAAGCCAATGCCCGGCAAGTCCGGCATGGTGATGTGGCCCGCCTCCACCGGTACACCGTCGGGAAACCCGCCATAGGGTTGAAACAGATCCGGATAGCTCTCATTGCCCCCCAGACCCAAACCGGCAGCGATATTGAGCGACATTTGATGCCCGCCATGGGGCACACAGCGCTTCGGCGACCATCCAAACTGATGCAGCACGTCCAGCGTGCGCAGATATTCCACCAGGCCGTACGACAAGGCGCAGTCGAACTGCAGATAGTCCCGGTCCGGCCGCATACCGCCATAGCGCAGCAGGTTTCTAGCATCCTGATGAGAAAACAGGTTCTCGCCTGTGGCCATCGGCCCGTCGTAAAATTCTGTCATGGCCGCCTGCAAAGCGTAGTCCGATGGGTCGCCAATTTCTTCATACCAAAACAGCGAGTACTGGCGCAGCATCTTGGCATAGGCGATCGCGGTTTCGAGGTTGAAGCGCCCGTTGGCATCCACAGCCAGTTGCGCCTCAGAGCCGATTTCGGCCAGCACCGCTTCAATGCGGGCTTGATCCTCATCAATCGAGGCACCGCCGATCTTCATCTTCACCACCGTGTAGCCACGGTCCACATAGCCGCGCATCTCAGCGCACAGGGCGGTGTTATCCTTGCCGGGATAGTAGTACCCGCCCGCCGCGTAGACGAAAACACGCGGGTTCGCCTCCCGCCCCTGCTGTTCTGCGAGCAGGCGAAACAGCGGCTTGCCTTCGATCTTCGCCACCGCGTCCCAGACCGCCATATCAATGGTGCCCACAGCCACTGAACGCTCGCCATGCCCACCCGGCTTCTCATTGGCCATCATGGCAGCCCAGATGCGATGCGGATCGAGATTGTTGCCACTATCGTTGAGCAGACTGGCCGTCGGCGCCTCCAATATGCGGTCGCGAAACCGCTCCCGGATCAACCCGCCCTGCCCGTAGCGACCGTTGGAATTAAACCCATATCCCACCACGCGGCGTCCATCGCGCACAACATCGGTCACCACGGCCACGAGACTGGCCGTCATCTTGCTGAAATCGATATAAGCGTTGCGGATCGGAGAGGAGATCGGCTGCGTGATCTCGCAAACATCAACAATACGCATAACAATGGTCCGTGGGGCAAACTTCGCTTAAGCCCATGGCTATTGCACTCGAACAGCCGGGTCCAGCATTCAAAACCTTAAGCTTAGTCTATCAGCTGCCGCGCTTTTTCTTCGGAAAGCGTCCTGCTTGAAAAGCATCTGTCTTGCTCACATTGGCTTCCATGAAGGCCATCAGATCCTGATACGTCACGCACAGCACTTCGTCGCGATTGCAGACGGCACGAGCAAAACGCTGCATGCCGCGCCAATAGGCGCCACCGTTCCACTTGGAGAAGTGGTGGCCAATATCGATGGGCGCGCGGTTTCCGTAATAGTTGTTGCGGAAGTAATTCATATACGTTTCGTACGTCTCGTCCTCAAATCCCTGCCATTTGGATTTTGGAGCGCGCTTGGCCTTTGAGTGGGCGAAGTACAGATTGTAATCCATGCTCAATGTGCGCTTATTGCTGCGGGCCAACCGGATAGACGCGAGCGGGAAATTCCATACACCAGCCCGTTTACGCGGCCAGTAGTTCATCCGGTTTACGCGGCTGGTGTCGTAGAGATAGTTTTTCTCACGCAAGGCACTAAACAAGCCCTTCGAAACACCCAATTGCGGCGCGCGAAGGCCTATGATGCTGCGGTCAAACATGTCCGCAAAACCTTCGGGCACTTTTTTGCGTGAATATTTGGCCCAAGCGCGCTGAATGATGGACCCGAATTGCTTCAACTCGGAGTTCCACATGCGCGCGGTATAGCTGGAACCGTCAAAATGGCCGTTGGCGTGAGAGGCGATTTCGTGCCCCTCCGAAAAAGCCAACCACAGCTGGTCCAGCCGGTCCGCAATGTCCTCCGGCGTCCCGCCATAACCAATGGCACTGCGCCCCGGACCACGCTTCGGTTCAACATAGACCTTACGTTCAGCACGGGTGAGGAAGTACACGCCGCTGATAAAGTAAGTGAAGCGAATGTTGTGCTTTTTGGCAAACGCGCGGGACTCACGCCAAAACTTGTTGTCTTTCGACCCGTCAAACGAAAGCAGAACGAATTGAGGCGGGCGCTCCACCCGTTCTTGAGCGCTTGCTCGGTTCGAATGCGACAGTGGCACAACCGCGTGCGCTGCAGACAAAACCAAAACACCCAAAACAACACACCAGCGCCGCGCCAGACTCGTCATCGCTTCACAATCTCCGCACCCCTGCTTCGATAGCGGAGGCCGCACTGCAGCTCCGCTTTGGCGAAGAAACTGCCATGCCGACGAGACTTTGTCAGGTGAATTCGGACCCGAATCGATAACACCGCCGCGAACTCACGGCATGGTTAACCCACTTGGTTAACCGGCGGCTTTCTTCTCCAACCGGCGGCGGTGCAGCACGGGCTCTGTGTAACCACTGGGCTGTTGACGCCCCTCGAGCACCAACTCAACGGCCGCCTGGAAGGCGATGCTCTCGTTTTCGCGACCAGCCATGGGTTCATACAACGCATCACCAGCGTTTTGCGCGTCCACCTTGGCCGCCATCCGCGTCATGGTCTCAAGGATTTGCGCCTCATCTACAACACCGTGATGCAACCAATTGGCCATGAGCTGCGAAGAAATGCGCAACGTCGCCCGGTCTTCCATCAAACCAACATCATCAATGTCCGGCACTTTGGAACAGCCAACGCCTTGGTCTACCCAGCGCACAACATAGCCAAGAATTCCCTGCGCATTGTTGTCCAACTCAGCCTGAATGTCTTCCGGCGACCAGTTCGGGCGCTCTGCGACCGGAACAGACAAAATGTCAGACAGTTTGGCGTGATCCCGGGATTTCAGCTCCTCTTGAACGCCCTTCACATCCACTTCGTGGTAATGGGTGGCGTGCAGTGTTGCTGCTGTTGGGCTTGGCACCCAAGCGGTGTTGGCGCCTGCTTTGGGGTGACCAATCTTCTGTTCCAACATATCAGCCATCAGGTCCGGCATCGCCCACATGCCCTTGCCAATCTGCGCGCGTCCTTGAAGACCGCAGGCAAGGCCCGTGTCCACATTCCATGCCTCGTACGCGGCGATCCAGGTGGATTGCTTCATGTCGCCTTTGCGGATCATCGGTCCGGCCTCCATGGAGGTGAACATCTCGTCCCCTGTGCGGTCCAAGAAACCGGTATTTATAAACACGACGCGGTTTTGCGCGGCACGAATGCACTCTTTCAGGTTCACAGTTGTGCGGCGCTCTTCGTCCATGATGCCAATTTTAATGGAGTTACGGGTGATGCCGAGCGCATCTTCCACGCGGTCAAACGTTTCCACGGCAAACGCCACCTCTTCCGGGCCATGCATCTTCGGCTTCACCACATACATGGAGCCTTCAGCCGAATTGATGCGTCGTCCACCCTCAGCGCCATTGCCGCCACCCACATCGTGCGTGGAGGCCAAGGCTGTGATCATGGCGTCCATCAGCCCTTCCGGCACTTCATGGCCGTCTGGAAGCAGGACTGCGGGGTTGGTCATCAGGTGCCCCACATTGCGGGTCAACATCAGAACTTGCGCTTTTAGGCTCATCTCTTCGCCGCGTGGATTGAGATAGCTTCGGGCATCGTTCAGACGACGGGTCAGCGTGCGTCCACCCTTGTCAAAACTCTCTTCCAAATCGCCCTTCATCAGACCGAGCCAATTGCGATAGGCGACCACCTTGTCAGCAGCATCGACGGCAGCGATCGAATCTTCATTGTCCATGATGCTGGTGAGAGCGGATTCCAACACCAAGTCTGCGATGCCCGCCATGTCGGTCTCACCCACCGGGTGTTGGCGGTTGATGATGATGTCGAGATGCATCCCGTTGCGTTCCAGCAGGATCGAGTCGAGACCGGCCTCGGTGCCGTTGTACCCCTTAAATTGGTCTGGATCGGCCAAGCCCGCTGTGCCACCATCGGCGAGCGACATCACCAATTGCCCGTTTTCGACGCTAAAACCTGTGACGTCGGCCCACGAGCCCATGGCCAGCGGCGCGCTCTTGTTCAAAAAGTCCCGCGCCCAAGCGATCACTTTGTCGCCGCGCACTTTGTTATAGCCCGGCCCTTTCGCAGCGCCATCGGCTTCGGAGATCGCGTCCGTGCCGTAAAGCGCATCGTAAAGCGAACCCCAACGGGCGTTGGCGGCGTTAAGCGCATAACGGGCGTTCATCACCGGAACCACAAGTTGCGGGCCAGGAATGTCTGCGATCTCCGCATCCACATGGCTGGTGGCCACGTTGAATGTCGGGCCTTCCGGCACCAGGTAGCCGGTCTCCTTCAGAAAATCGGTATAGGCATCCATGTCGGCGATTGGGTCGGGATTGGCCCTGTACCAATCGTTGAGTTTGCCCTGAAGATCATCCCGCTTGGCCAGCAATGCGCGGTTGCGCGGTGCCATTTCATTCATCAGACCGGCAAAAGCGGTCCAGAACGCATCAGCATCTATGCCGGTGCCAGGCATCACCTCTTCATTGACGAAAGTGTAGAGTTCGGAAGCCACCTGCATTCCATGAACATCGATGCGATCTTCACTCATAAAACGTTCCTTTATTGGTCACCGGGTTCAACCACTAGCCGCTTTTTTGGCCACTCTCTGCAAGCGGGAAGCCGCGTTTCGCAAGAACGAGTGAGCAGCAGATCAAATTGGTAAAAAATGTTGACCTCTTCTGCAAAAATGCCCCAGCCGCGTCAAGCGACCACATGCGGTCGCATCTTCGATCAACATCGTGCCGGTCACATCAATTGGATGCTCTGGCGGCTTCAAACACTGCGTCCAGCCACCCGTTCGGCATTCCATGGCCACCGGCGTGCAAACAAAACGCGATCTCTTTTTCAGAACCGCAACCATCCCAAGTGCGGCACCAAAGCGGGCCGTCGGTTTCCACCTGCGTTGGACGTGATCCGCAAGCATTGGTGTTGCGCAAAGCGTCGAATCCTTCAAAAACATCGCCTTGGTGCCAAGAGCGAATACCACGCCCTTCCAACGGCACCTGCCGATCTGAAAAACCATGGATATGCAAAAGGCGTTGCGGCCCAGCGGGGCATGTATGCGCCAAAGACCCGTCCAAACGGCGCTCAGGATCAACTGCGTCCCGCACGCCTTTGACCGGCAGAGGACGTCGCAAGCCCCCCGCCACGGGCGCATAAAGATGAACCGGCGCGCGGGAGTAACACGCCATATACCATGCCATGGAACCACCGGATGAGAAGCCGGTGACGATGGTGCTGTCATCTTGCACCGGGAAGACTTGTGACAGCGCGCCCAACACCCGCTCAACAAACGCGATGTCATCTCGCTCGCCACGGCTCTGCTGGGGTGACCCGGGTTCCACCCGCGCTGCCCAACCCTGGACAGAGCGTCCAGAAAACCGAAACAACGGCCCATCCGGCGCTATCAAAGCATAGCCGCGTTCGGTGACTTGCTTGATCAAACCACGGTTGCGCATCACGCCCTCACCGCTGCCATTGTGACCGTGGAAAAACACAAATGGCTTCAACGGCGCTTTTCCGTCCCACGCCTCAGGCAGTGCCACGTAAAAAGTGCCCCCATTGGCCCCACGAAGCGTGCAAAGAGTGCCGTCGCAGATGTCACCAGCGTCCGCCTCACCCTGTGTTTGCGCCTGAGCGGTGACTGCCAGAAGCGGCAAAAGCCCAAGAAACCCGAGGAAAACTGCCAAAACTGCGGCCAAGAGCCGTTTTGATAACAACCTGTTCATCCTGTTTTTCCCTTTTGGCGACAATGCGGTGAGAATTCTCACAGTCTTGCCATTTTAAAAGTTGGACTATGGCGCGCGAAACAGCACCTTAACCCCATTCCCTTAGCAACGATAAGTCACACAAGCGCATTGCTGCGTGCCCAGCCAAATGCACTCGTGTGGAACAACACCACGACGCACTGTCCCTTCGGTGAGCGCGTCGAAAGAAAAGAAAGAGTATCAATGTCCGCTGCGCCCCGGCTTGCACCCGCGACCTCCAACGCCGATTTCGTGGAGACGGAACTTGCTCATAAAGCACCATCCGTAACGGCTGCAGATTTAGACGCCCTGCTGGAAGAGGTGGAAGGCCACATCAAAGAGCGCCCGGCCCTGCGCCTCGCGGTGATGGATGTTCAACTTTACGACGCAACGCTCGTCATCTTGGCCAACGGCCTGATGTCACCAGCTTTCATCCGCTTGGCTTTAGAACCGCTATGGAAGGGCCCAATCGAGGTGTATGATGCTGCTTCCATGTTTGGCCCCGCCGTAAACGACTGATACACAGCGAAATTCAGGCCATCGCAACGCGCTCAAGCCACTTTACTGCGGCGCTTGCCAAAGGCCATAAGAGGCCATGTCCTCTATACTCTTAAAAATCGCGTTGATCGGCGGCGCGGGCATCGGCTCGCAATGGCTGGCTTGGCGCATCCGCATTCCAGCCATCGCTCTTCTCTTGCTGGCCGGTCTGATTATGGGGCCTTTTACGGGCTATCTAGAGCCCAAGGCCATGTTGGGCGACCTCTACAAACCAATCATCGGGTCCGCGGTCGCCATCATCCTGTTTGAAGGCGGCATCACGCTGAAATTTCGTGAGATTCGCGAAACATCCACCGCAGTCCGTCGAATCATATTTCCCGGCGGGCCGCTGGTTTGGATCTTCTCCGCTCTGGCAGCCCATTATGGTGCAGGCCTGTCCTGGACCACATCCATCATTTTAGGCGCGATCTTGGTCGTCACCGGGCCCACCGTTATCATGCCTTTGCTGCGACAGGCCCAGTTGAGCCAGCGGCCCGCGTCCCTGTTGCGGTGGGAGGCCATCGTCAACGATCCCATCGGGGCAATCTTCGCGGTGCTGGCCTTCGAAACATATCTCGTGATCCACGGTTCCCACGACAGCACGTCGCTGGCAATTTCGGTTGTCAGCGCATTGGTCGTGGGGATTGGCGGCGGCTACGCCATGGGCCGCTTGATCGGCTGGGCCTTCGTAAATGCCTATGTGCCGGAGTTTTTGAAATCACCGGTCTTACTCACCAGTGTTTTGGGAGCGTTTGCGGTCTCCGATTTGATCTTGGAAGAGTCCGGTCTGCTCACAGTGACCGTCATGGGCATCACGCTGGCCAATACTAAAATGGCAAGCCTGAATGAGTTGAAACGCTTCAAGGAGACGGTCACCATTCTCCTTGTGTCCGGCCTTTTCATCCTGCTCACAGCATCTTTGGACATGGCGACCATCACGTCTCTGGGGTGGGAAGCGCTGATCTTCGTCTTTCTGGTTCTGTTTATCGCCCGCCCTGTGGCGATTTTTCTGGCCACCATAGGCGCCGGTCTTACCTGGCAAGAACGGTTGATGACCGCTTGGATCGCCCCGCGGGGCATTGTGGCTGTGGCAGTCTCCGGCTTGTTTGGCGCTACCTTGGTGGACATGGGCGTCGCCGACGGGGCGCGACTCACCGCCCTCACCTTCGCAATTGTGGCTTCCACCATCGCCCTCCACGGGTTCACACTGTCGCCGCTGGCCTCACTGCTGGGCCTGAAATCGGCCGACAAACCCGGTGTTTTGATCGTAGGCGGATCCGAGTGGTCCAACGCTTTGGCCGTGCAAATCAAAGACCTTGGCTTGCCGGTTATGGTGGCCGATTCAAACTGGAATCACATTCGCAATACGCGCTCGCTGGAAGTTCCGGTTTATTATGGGGAAGTGCTCTCGGACGCTGCCCACCACGACATCGCCTTTAACCGCTACGGCCATGTGATCGCAGCCTCCGATGACGACGCCTACAACACGCTGGTGTGCAACGAACTCGGCCCAGAGTTTGGTCGCGGCAACGTGTTCCAATTGGGGCGTGGAGAAGGTGACAGCGCACGTCGTTCTGTATCGGTCACTGTAGGCGGCAAGTCCCTGTTTGAACCGCAAAGGGATTTTGCAAAGTTGCGCGTCGATATGTTCAACGGATGGGAGTTTGCGACCGCGGAGCACACCCAACCGCCCGTCAAGAGTCCCGAGACGGGGACGGATACGGGGGCAGAAACCGCAACCACCGAAGATGCGCCAGCAGAACCCGCCGCAGATCAAGCGCACATCATCTTTTGGAAGAAGAGCGACGGCACATTGGTGTTTGCCCAAACCTCAAAGACGGCCAAACCGGAAACAGGCGACATGGTTGTCTCATTCGGCCCCAAACAGACAGCGGCTTCACAGGACCAAGCAGACACAAACCATCCCGTCACAGACAGCGCAGGACTTCCCTCACGGTGACCCAATCACGCCTCTATTTCTTCGCGCGCAAACCGGAAGCCAACCACATTGCCTCTATTCTCGATCCCACGCTGGACGATGAAATCATCTCCACAGCGCTGTTCGAAGATGAAAAGCAGCCCGGCGCATGGTGCTATTCGCTCTATGTCGAAACTTCAGATGTCGATGCATGGAAGCAACGGGTGCTCTCCACCCTCGGTTCGGATGGCTTTGGCCTGACCCTAAACGAAGAAGTTCTGCCGGATGTGGATTGGGTGACCCAATCCCTGGAACAACTCGCACCGGTGGAAGCTGGGCAATATTTTGTGCACGGCTCACATGATCGTTCTTTGGCAAAAAACAAACGCTTTGCCATTGAGATCGACGCGGGCCAAGCGTTCGGCACCGGCCATCACGGCACGACGGCCGGTTGTTTGGACATGCTGGAGCGGGTCCTAAAGCGCCGCGCCCCGCAGGTTGCGTATGACATCGGCTGCGGCTCCGGGGTGCTGGCCATCGCCATGGCCAAGTCTTGCCATGCGGCTATTCTCGCAACGGATATTGATCCCATTTCCACGCGAGTGGCGCGGGAAAACGCGGTGTTAAACGGCGTGGGCAACGCGATCCGGTTTGAAACAGCCAATGGCTTTTCCAACACTGCCTTTGATGAGTTTGGCCCGGCTGATTTGGTTATGGCCAACATCCTTGCCGGCCCGCTGACGGGCCTCGCACCACATCTGGCGGCACACACGATGCGGGGCGGCAGGGTGATTTTGTCCGGCCTGTTGCCGCACCAAGAAGCACGGATCGTGGCGAACTATCGAATGCAAGGTTTGATCTACGAGCGTCGCCACATTCGCGACGGTTGGCTCACGCTTCTGTTGCGCAAGCGCTGACATAAACAAAAAGGCCCGCATGGACTG
>JBCBYZ010000166.1:0-5616 GCA_039815595.1 Pseudomonadota bacterium
CAATCGAAAACTCGTAAAACAACGCGCCTTGCGCAACCTGCCTCGGTCCCATCATCGCATTCAATCTCCCAAATCACCTAGAAAACTGAATCAGTCGACAACGGCTATTTCGGGGCACTTTTTCAACACTATCTCCGCACAGAATTCACTGCAGTTAGCTGTATTGCTTCACATTCTTTCCGCGAAGAAACCTTAGCTTTCGAGCCTGCCTCAAGCTACGCACCGCCGTGCACCGGCAGGTCCCCCCGCGCCCAACCTTCCTGCGTCTCGGCCATAAAGTCAGCGTACCGCCCAGCCTCGATGGCATCGCGCGCGCCTTGCATAAGGGTTTGATAGTAGGCGAGATTGTTCCAGGTTAGCAGCATCCCGCCCAGTGCCTCGTTGGCGCGGGTGAGGTGGTGCAGATAAGCGCGGCTGTAGCTGTTGCTGGCTTCGCAGTCTGACTGTTCGTCCAGCGGGCGGGGGTCTTCGGCGTGGCGGGCGTTGCGCAGATTGAGTTTGCCGTGCCGCGTATAGGCCGTGGCGTGCCGTCCGGCCCGTGTGGGCATGACGCAATCAAACATATCGACACCAAGCGCGATGGATTTGAGCAGGTCGTCCGGCGTGCCGACGCCCATGAGATACCGCGGCTTCTCGACAGGCAGGGCGGGGCAAGTGATCTCAAGCATGGCCAGCATCACATCTTGCGGTTCCCCCACAGCGAGGCCGCCGATGGAATAGCCTTTCAAGTTCATGGCCGACAGTTCTTTGGCCGATTCCAACCGCAGTTCCGCATCATCGCCGCCTTGCACAATTCCAAACATGGCGCGGCCCGAATGATCACTCTGTTTAAGAAACTGCTTGAGCGACCTTTCCGCCCACCGCAGGGACAGTTCCATGGCCCGTTTCATTTCCTCACGGCTGGCGGGTAGGGCGATGCACTCGTCCAACTGCATTTGAATGTCGCTGTCCAACAGGCCTTGGATTTCAATGCTGCGCTCCGGCGTGAGTTGGTAAGCCGCGCCGTCAATGTGCGACTTGAACGTCACTCCGGTTTCATTCAGCTTGCGCAATTGGGCCAGCGACATGACCTGAAACCCGCCGGAATCGGTCAGGATCGGGTATTCCCAACGGGCAAAATCGTGCAAACCGCCCAGTTTAGCCACCCGTTCAGCACCGGGCCGCAGCATAAGGTGATAGGTGTTGCCAAGGATGACGTCCGCCCCAAGCGCCCGCACCTGATCCATATACATGGCTTTGACCGTACCCGCCGTGCCCACCGGCATATAGGCGGGTGTGCGAATGTCTCCCCGGGGTGTGCGCACAACCCCGCGCCGGGCTGCGCCGTCAGTTGCCAACACGTCAAATGCAAACGGTTGGCCGGGCTGCGCCACGGGCGTTTTCAAAACAGGATCTGTCACGAAGTTTCCATAATCTTGGGATCGACGGCGCTCACGGAGAAAGCGACTTGGCCGCGCACGTGCACGTTCGGACCTAGCCTCGGCATCAAACAAAGACAATTAAAAACTGTGGTGAAACCAATTCGCTATCCCGACCGTTATACTGTCACGACAGCTTCGGCAGATTGGTTGCACCGTCCATCGAACTGTCGAAGCCACAACCAAAAAGCACGACTTTCGGAGACCCAATTATGAAATCCAAATCCACCATGTTTGCTGTTGCTATCGCCGCTGGATTCTTGGCGCAGCCCATGATGGCTGAGGCGAAAACGCTGTCCGGCGCTGATATCAAACAGAAGATTTCCGGTAAAAAAGTGCTTCTGAAAACGCGTTGGGGAAACTTCCCGCTGCGCTACCGTAACAACGCTCGGGTCACAGGTGATGGGTCCGCATTGGGTTTGGCGAAATTCTTTGCGCCAAAGGAAACAGGTCGGTGGTGGGTTGCAAACAATCGCTTGTGCCAAAAATTTCCAACTTGGTACAAAGGTCAAACCTCTTGTTTCCGCCTGAGTTCCACCGGTCCAAACCGCTTGTCCTGGGTTCGCCAGGATGGTGCGAGCGGGACCGCGGTCATCTCACGCTAGAACCAACCACTATTTCTTTGAAGCACTGATCGACCCTAGCTCTGTGTTTCGCGTGGTTCCTGGCGCTCAAACCGTTCCGTTTGAA
Source organism: Pseudomonadota bacterium (assembly GCA_039815595.1). Taxonomy (GTDB): domain Bacteria; phylum Pseudomonadota; class Alphaproteobacteria; order Rhizobiales; family Rhizobiaceae; genus Pseudahrensia. The sequence continues at coordinate 2,109 of JBCBYZ010000166.1, forward strand.
CTGGAACGGCACCGGATGAGTGAGGTCGTTCGCAGCCCATCAATGGTTAACGCCCGTTAAGGGCTTCGTAAGCATCTCTTAGTACTCTGCCACCACAGCCTTTCTTTTTTGAAATTGAGCCGAGCGCATCACGCACCGTGGTGACAGAGTGGCGGCGGAGTTGGTGATGCGTGTTGCGAGTGTAGTTGCCCCCTTATGCGTTGGGGCTGTGTTGGTCTTGACCGGCTGTTCTTCCGGTGCGGATGCAATTTTGGGATCGGCTAAAACCCCGTCCCACATCAGCAATAAGGTCAAGTTTTCCGCCAAAACCATGGGCATCAAAGCGTCCCCGCGTGTAACCACTTCACGCAAAGTGCCCAAAGGCGGTGGACGGCGCTATCTCGGCAAGCGCTATAAGATCAACGGCCAGTGGTTCACGCCAAAGGATGATCCAGACTATGACCGGAAGGGCCAAGCCTCATGGTATGGTCCCAACTTTCACGGTCGCTTGACGGCAAACGGCGAGGTTTACGATCAGTTTGCCCTTAGCGCCGCACATCCGACTTTGCCCATGCCGTCTTATGCGCGTGTCACCAATCTGAAAAACGGACATTCGGTTATTGTGCGCATCAACGATCGTGGGCCGTTTCATCACAAGCGGATAATCGATCTTTCAGCGCGCGGAGCTGAGCTTTTGGACTTTCAAAAGCAAGGCATAGCTGATGTGCGCGTTCAATATATCGGGCCAGCACCGTTGCATGGGCTGGACGCGAAATACCTGCAAGCCTCTTACAAGCGGGTAGACCCCGGTACCGCACCACGCTTGGTCGCGCGGGCCTCAAGCGCTCAAAGACGCGGTTCAGGCATTCGCCCAAGCTCGGGCTTAAAGGATGGCGAACCTCTCGACGCCATGCGCACAGGGGGTGTTTCGAAATCTGAAGACAAAAAAGCCAAGGCGAAAACCTCCGCGCCCGATCCTTTTCTTGCGGAGTTGCAACGCTTGCGACGGGAAGGTGATACCGGTTCCACTTTGGCAAAGCGTTTGAAATCCAAGTAGCGCCCGTTCGCTGATCTTTTCGAGCGCGATCCCAAAATCTCCCTTTATGCTCCGTCCCTTTGTCTATAAACCGAAGGGACGGGGGGTGCGTAGCTTCAACTATACGTCCAAGCGGGAGAAGCCATTCATGCACATTCATCACTATTGGGATTCGCAAAGACAGCTTCCGGGCGGCGGTTTGTGCTGGTCTGCCCTGGTTCGCTTGATTTGCACCGCGTTGTTGGCTCTTTGCGCTTTCAGCCTTGTCTCCGCTTCGGCGCAGACCTTTGAGACGAAGGCCAAACAGGCCCTCGTGATGGATTTTGAGAGCCGTTCGATCCTGTTCCAGAAGAATGCTGATCAACTCATGCCGCCAGCCTCCATGGCCAAGCTCATGACCATGGAAGTCGTGTTCAACGCACTTGAATCGGGTCGTATGACGATGGAGTCGACCTTCACAATTTCAGAGGATGCATGGCGCCGAGGCGGAACGAATTCCGGCGGGTCGACCATGTTTGCAAAGCTGAACTCGGATATCGCTTTGCAGGACTTGGTGCGGGGCGTCATCATCCAGTCGGGCAATGATGCATCCATCGCGATCGCCGAAGGCATGGCCGGTTCCGAGGCCGGTTTTGCCGGTTTGATGAACCAGCGGGCGCGCGCAATCGGTCTTGAAAACTCGGTGTTCACGAATTCCACCGGTTTACCTGACCCAAATCAAAAAGTGACGGCGCGTGATCTGGCAACTCTGGCGCGCCATCTCATCGCCACCTATCCGGAACACTACAAGATCTACTCAGAGCCGGAGTTCACCTGGAACCGTGTTCGCCAGCGTAATCGCAACCCCATTTTAGGCCGCGTGGACGGAGCTGACGGTCTTAAAACCGGGTTTACATCTGCGTCGGGCTACGGCCTCGTGGGATCGGCTGTTCAAGATGGTCGGCGCGTGATCATCGTTCTCAATGGTATGGAATCACAGCGCGAGCGCTCTGCCGAAGCGATCAAACTCATGCGTTGGGCCTTCCGTGCTTTTCAGCCGCTTGACCTGTTTGCCGAGGGTGAAATTGTGGGTGAGGCCACCTTGTATGGCGGTGCACGTTCCGGGGTACCGTTGACTGCAAAAGGTGCGCTCCAGATTTTCGTGCCAGTCGGGTTTCGCGACCGCTTGCGGGCAGAAATTGTGTTCGAAGGCCCCATCAAAGCGCCGGTGACCAAAGGCGCACAGGTCGCCAAACTGCAGGTGCTGGTGGACGGTAAAGTCAGCCAAGAGACGCCGCTTTACGCGGCAGAGGATGTGGGTACCGGCTCAGTGACGCAACGCGCCATGGACGCTGTTCAAGAACTGCTGGTTGGCGCGATCCGCTTTGGAGACTAGGGCCTTTGAGCCGGGGGCATTTCATCACGTTTGAAGGCGGGGAGGGGGCTGGAAAGTCCACCCAGATCAAACGTCTTGCTGCGTGGCTGAAAAGCCAAGGTCATGAAATACTCATAACCCGTGAGCCCGGCGGCACGGCTGGTGCCGAAGCCGTTCGCCATGTTGTGCTGTCTGGTGCGGCCCGCGATCTGGGTACGGATATGGAAGCGGTGTTGTTTGCATCTGCCCGCAGCGACAACGTGGAAAACATCATCAAACCTGCTTTGTCCGCTGGAAAGGTCGTGCTTTGCGACCGGTTCATGGATTCCAGCCGCGTCTATCAGGGAGTTTCCGGTGGCGTTGATCTCGATTTTCTTTTGGGCTTGGAGCAGGCCGTTACGGAGGGCGCTCGCCCCGATCTGACCCTGATATTCGATCTTGATCCAGAAGTCGGACTTCAAAGAGCAGCGCATGTCTGGGGTGGTGACGGCCCGGATCGCTATGAGAGCGAAGACCTTGAGGCGCAGCGTCTGAGGCGAAAAGGGTTCTTGGACATCGCGAACTCCGAGCCAGACCGCTGTGTCGTCATCGATGCCGAACCTGATGCGGCCACCGTTGAGAAAATGGTCCAGGCAGCGGTGAAACGGTATTTGACGAACGCCGCCAAAAAACCATCGGCGCATAAAGCATCCACCAAAAGGCAGGGCGGAAAAACCCTTGCTTGAAGAGGAAGAAAGACCGGTTGCGGACCGGATGGACGACATCGCCTTGCCGAGCGAAACACTGTCGTTGGTCGGTCATGAGGCTGCGCTCAACCGTCTGCAAATGGCACACCGCTCAAACCGGCTGCACCACGCATGGTTGCTGTCTGGCCCGCGCGGCATCGGTAAGGCCACAGTGGCGTTTCAATTTGCCCGCCAACTTCTCGCCTATCCTAACGGCACTGCCCTCCCGCCAGTCGGCCAGCAAATTGCAGTCCCAGCGTCAGTCAGCGGCCCCATCATGCGTGGCGCACATCCCGAACTGTTGCATCTGACCCGACCGTGGGACGACAAAGCTAAGCGTTTCAAGACCAAACTTTCAGTCGATGAAGTGCGTAAAACCCAAGCCTTTTATGGCATGACAGCCGGGGCAGGAGG
>JBCBYZ010000101.1:0-12307 GCA_039815595.1 Pseudomonadota bacterium
GGATAACTCGCGCCAGGAAGATTTCTTTGACGCCGCCATCGACCGGCTGGAACTGAATGTAGAATACGATCACGAGCGACTTGCAGCGGTGCCGCGCACGGGGCCTGTGATCTTCATCGCCAATCACCCTTATGGTGTGGCTGATGGAATTGTTTTGACTTGGCTCGCCAAGCGGGCGCGACCGGATGTAAAGGTGATGGCCAACCACGTTTTGTGCCAAGCGCCGGAGGCTGGAGACAATCTGCTGCCGGTGGATTTTTCGGGCAACAAACAGGCTCTGCTGACAAACATCCGTACCCGCAAGCAGGCCTTGGCCGCGTTGGCGCAAGGGGGATCGGTGGGTATTTTTCCCGGTGGCGGTGTTGCCGCGAGTGAGACGCCTTGGCGCGGCCCAGCGGTCGATCCCACATGGCACACATTTTTGGCCAAGCTTGTTCAACAGGGCAAAGCCACTGTGGTGCCGATCTATTTTGACGGTCAAAATTCGCGGCTTTTCCAATTTGCCAGCCACACCAGTTATACGCTGCGTCTAGCCTTGTTCTTCCGCGAAACGCACCGCTTGATCGGCAGCAAAATGCGCATTGCAATCGGCGATCCGATCGGCCCGGACGAATTGGCCAAGATCGAAACGCGCGACGAGATTGTGCGGTATTTACGCAAGCGCACCTATGAGCTTGCAAAATCACTGCCCATGTCCAAACGCCGCAAGCACCCGGCCTATGACCGGGAATTTGTGTACCCGTCGCGTCTAAAAATCGACTGATCCAAGATCAGTTTACGATGGCGAGTTCACCATCGGTTTGCGACCCATTAATCAGCGAACGGATGAATTCCACCACGGTCTGACCACCGTCTTCCCGCTGCGCCATCTGCTGTGGTGTCAAACCACCAAAAATTCGTGTGGGACGGTGAAACCAGTCTTCCGCAAAGTCCGGGCCAAAGGCCAAGGCGGCCAATTGCAGGATGGTTTTGTCGTCGTTTGTGGCTGTGCTGTTCATAAGGGACGTGCCTCGTACACCCATGTGTTGCACCCCAAGTCCACCACAGATCCCTTGCGCCTCACAGTCCTTGACAGGACGCATGTACAATTTTGTCAAAGTCCGCCTATGAGAGAATCTGTGTTTTGAATCAGAAGTCTAAACGCACCGCAATGTTACCCGGCAACAAAGGCGTCGAAAAAATTGAGACGGCCCTTGTGGATAAGTATCATATCGATTAATCGTGATGTATGGAAATAACCGAAGCCAGTACCGCATTTGCTGCCCTGTCGCAGCCCACACGGCTCGCGGTCTTTCGGCTTTTGTTGCAGCGCGGGGACGTCGGCATGGCGGCTGGAGATATCGCAAATGCGATGACCGTGCGCCAAAATACGATGTCGTCCAATCTGTCGATTTTGGTCCAATCCGGACTTGTACGCAGCGAGCGGCAGGGACGTTCTATCCGTTATTTTGCAGACATGGCGGGCATCAGAGACATGCTGGCTTTTGTTTTAGAGGACTGCTGCGGCGGCAAACCGGAGCAGTGCCAACCGCTGATTGAGGAACTGGCCTGCGCATGTTGATCTGGTCACGCCCGAAACATTACTTCCAATGAGCCAATTAACTTCACCGCTCTTACCCGCCCGACCTTTGGTGGCGGAGGCGCTCGGCACATTCTTCCTGCTTGCCACGGTGGTCGGCTCCGGCATCATGGCCGAACGGCTGGCAGGGGGTAACGTTGCCATCGCCCTATTGGGCAACACGATCCCGACAGGGGCCATTCTCGTTGTGCTGATCACCATGTTGGGGCCAGTCTCAGGGGCGCACTTTAACCCTGCGGTGACGTTGGTCTTTGCGTTACGCAGACAGATCTCAGCCCAGTTGGCTTTAGCTTACACGCTTGTTCAAATCATCGCCGGAGTGGCGGGCGTGTGGGCCGCGCATCTGATGTTTGGCGAAACGCTGGTCCAGTTTTCGATGAAAGTGCGCAGCGGCGGCAGCCAATGGTTTGCCGAGTTCATCGCAACGTTCGGTCTGGTGTTCGTGATCTTGGCAACGCTGAAAGCCCGCGAAAGCGCGGTGGCCATGGCGGTGGGTCTCTATATCACGGCGGCTTATTGGTTCACCGCATCGACCTCCTTCGCCAATCCGGCAGTCACGATTGCCCGAGGGTTTTCAGACACGTTCGCCGGCATCCGCCCGGAGGATGTTGTCCCTTTCATCGCATCGCAAATTTTGGGTGCCTTGGCCGCTTGGGCGCTGTGCCGCTGGTTCCTGGCAGATGAGTCCGAAACCCGGGAAGAGAGAGCGCGATGAAAGCCCCAAAAGCTGCAGGCGGTTTCCCATGTCTGGACCAAACCATGATCCAACCGATTGTGGCGCAAGACTTCGCCGCGCCCAATGACCCGGGACACAAGCCGCGCATCCTGCTGCTCTACGGTTCGTTGCGGCCTCAAAGCTATTCCCGCCGCTGTGCCGAGGAGGCTGCGCGATTGCTGGATTTGTTTGGTGCCGAGTGTCGTTTCTTCGACCCCACGGACCTGCCACTGCCGGACAGCACCGAACCGGATCATCCCAAAGTGACTGAACTTCGCGAACTCGCGATCTGGAGCGAGGGTATGGTGTGGTCTTCTCCGGAGCGGCACGGGGCCATGACAGGCATTATGAAAGCGCAGATTGACTGGCTGCCCCTGTCGCTGGGCGGTGTGCGCCCGACCCAGGGCAAGACACTGGCCGTCATGCAAGTGTGCGGCGGATCGCAAAGTTTTAACGCTGTCAATCAATTGCGTATTTTGGGCCGCTGGATGCGCATGTTGACCATTCCCAACCAATCATCAGTGCCCAAAGCCTTCATGGAGTTCGACAGCGACGGACGCATGAAGCCGTCCCCCTATTACAATCGCATTGTGGACGTGATGGAGGAGTTGGTGAAATTCACCTACATGACCCGCGGCCGCAACGATGTCTTGTTGGATCGCTATTCCGAACGTGTTGAGACAGCCGCGGACACATCAAAGCGTGTGAACCAGCGCTCAATTTAAGCCACGCTATAAATCGATCTCCAACACACCATCCGCTTTGGCGGCGCGGGATTGGCACAGGATCATGGACGTTTCGCGTTGGGCTTTGGAAAGCACGAAGTCGCGGTGCTCCACCTCCCCGGAAACAAGGCCGCATTTGCACACGCCGCAGATGCCGTCGGAACACTTCACGTCCACCGCGATGCCTGCGCGTTCCAGAACGTCTGTCGCGGTCTCCTCAGCCAAGACCGGCAGGGTCAGTCCGGACTTTACCAATTTCAGCGTGAAAGGGTGGTTCTCGTAGTCCGGCACTTCGGGCACTGAGAAATATTCAAGATGGCGGCACGCGTCCGGCACCCCTGCCCGTTCGGCAGCGTCCATCACCGCGCTCATATAGACGTCCGGTCCGCAAGTGTAGACGTGGGTTCCGTCAGGCAGATTGGTCAAGATCGCATCTAGGTCGGCGCGGGACCCCTCTGAGGACACATGAAGATGCACACGATCGGCCCAGGGCACTGAGGCAAGATCGGAAAGAAAACCCGCTGTCTCGCGTGATCGAATGGAGTAGTGCATCTCAAAATCGAGCCCCGCCACTTGGGCCTCGTGAGCCATGGCGATCATAGGGGTGATTCCGATGCCGCCGCCAAACAGCAGTGTTTTCGCCGCCGTGTGATCCAGCGGAAAATGGTTGATAGGGCGGGAGATGAAGATCTTTCTGCCTTTGGAAAAAATCCGGTGCAGCAGGGCCGAGCCGCCACGCCCGCCATCTTCGCGCAACACGCCAATTTGGTATTTGGAGCGGTCTGCAGGATCACCGGACATGGAATATTGGCGCAAATACTCCGGTGCGACCACGATGTCCAAATGGGCGCCCGCCTGCCACGCTGGCAGGTCCGACCCGTCCAGCGCGCGCATTTCGTATTTGGTGAGGCCGTCAGCCATCCGTTCGGCCAGCGTGATCTCAACACGGATGACGGGCGATTCTCCCGCCGCCGTGTAGATATGCGTAACTTCGTCCGCTTCGCCCTTGGCTAATTTCGCTTTGTACTCGGAGGCTGTGACCATGGCCTGGTAGGCCTCGATTCCTTTTTCGCGGTCCATGTGGAACGGAAAGGGCCAAGGGTGGGGCGCAAGCGGTGCGGGATACACAGCGAGGGTTTGATCCTCGTATTTCAAGTCCAAGTCTTTTTGCAGGCCCCGCGCATTCACCGGCTTATCCGTTGGGCGGTAAGCTCCATCATCCTGCAATTCGATGTCCCACCACCATTTTTTGACCGGGTTGAGACCGCCATTTTCCACAGCATCATCCAGTTTGGCCAAGAGCGGCGCAGCGCGCGGCACGTTCATGGCGGCCCATCGAAACGGCTTTTCGGCAAACAAGCCTTCGAGGTTCCAAGGGCAGGTTTTCATGCAGCGTCCGCACATGGCCCCTCCTTCGGTGGACAGGCGGTAGCTGGCGCATTTTTGGCTGTCGGATTTCCAAATCTCATAGCCGTTGAACATGAGTTTTGGTCCCGCCGTGATGGCCCCGGACGGGCACTCGCGAGCGCATTTGTTGCAGCTCTCACAGAAAGTCTGCAGGCCAAAGTCGATGGGCTTGTCATGGGCCAAAGGCAGATCAGTAGTGACCACGCCGGACTTGAGGCGCGGGCCAAGGAACGGGTTCAAGATCACCTCGCCAATGCGCGATACCTCGCCCAGTCCCGACAACAGCAAAAGGGGCGGTTGCAGCACCTCGCCGTCCAGCACGGTGTGAGCCTTGGCCGAATATCCCAGATTCCGGATCTGCTTGGCGATGACACCGCCCAACAACGAGAAACGCAGATAGGCCCGCATGGATTGGGCGACCGAAATCCAGTCGTCGCCGGACGCGCCTTCCATGGTCTCGTAGCCCTGGTCGATGATCATGGAAATCGCCTGATCGTGGGGCGGGTCAATCTCCTCCCCCAAGGCGTTATGCGAATACCAAGCCCAGTCGGGGCATCGCGAAATACCCACCGCGTCCACGCCCAAAAAATATGCCGTCGCCTTGATGAGATCGGCATGGCGTTGGGGGTCGGGAGCCGCCTTTTCGCTCTCCGGCACACCGTCCTGGATCAAAACGAACGCGCCCAAAGCCCGCCGCTGGGCCGTTGAGGGTGCCGACTTGCGCACGTAGTGACCGCCGGTTGCGTTTTTCTGCACCGCCTTACCCATGTCGCCAAACTGAGCACGGGCAAACATATCAGCACGTTTGGGCACCCGCGCCACACGCGGCTCATCAATGTAGGTTGTGGGTGTGTTGACCCGTCTCAGTTTTTCAAACGGGTGGGCACCATCAACAAAGCGGCGTTTGGCGAGGGGTTCGCGGTTGAACGCGTTCTTCGCAAACCCGTTTCCAAACGTGCCGCCCAGTTTCCAAGCCAAACCGTGGGATTGGCTGCGGTCCTGCTTCGCTTTTGCGGCAAGCGGTTTATCGACAGCCAGAGGCAGTGTGGTGGTCACAACCGCAAGCCCAAACCGGTCTTCGAGATAGGGGTTATGCAGCCGTGCATCCTCAACACTGGCGAGACCCGCCGCAACACAGATGCGATTGAGATCAACATCCGTGGTAGAGACCGTATGGGCGCGGGCCTCATGGCCCAGAATGCGGATATAGTTGGAAATAACCACAGCGGTTTCTGCAGCCACGAGCCCGGCCCGTGCGGCCTGCGCGTCGGCAATCCAGTCCGTTCCCGGTTCATCCGGACTGGGATCGCGAGGGTATTCATATGCAAACACCAGCGCATGGGTGTGGGCCTCAATGGAGCCCGGCGGGGCTTCCATGGATTCCTTCAGGTCCGCCATGATGAGATCGATGCCGGCGGCCAGTGTCTTGGTTTGGCGGGTGCGCAGCGCTTCGGCCAGCGCATCGATTTGCGGGTTCCTGAAAGACACATCCAGCCGCGCTTCATCCGGCAAGCGACAAACACCCACCATGCTGGCATCGTTGAAATACCCAAAGGCCTTGAGATGGTTGGAACGCTCCTCAAGATCATCTGGAATGACGGCCTGCGCGCGGTTGATCATACCGTCGCAGATCGCATCCAACATGGCCTGATATTCGCCCATTGCATTGACGATATTGTGAGGCGCATCGGGTCTTACAAAGGAGACCGGTTCAAACGCTGGCAGGTTGGAAAACGAAATTTTGTCGGTGCGGGTCAAACGTTCCAAAGGATAGGGACCCATGTGAACAGGGCGATCCTTATCAGAAAAAATCCGCATCAAACTGTGGTTCCAAACCCTCTTCCCGTGGCGCAGTATGCAGAGGTTTAGCACGGCGTGGCAAACAAGAATTGGCGGCGCTTTGGATTGATGGAGAGACAACCATGTCAGAAAAGATCAGACGGTCCGCGCTCTACATGCCGGGGTCCAACGCCCGGGCGCTGGTGAAGGCCCGCGCGTTGGATGCAGATGTGATCATCATCGATCTGGAAGACGCTGTCGCGCCGGACGCGAAAGCAAGCGCGCGCATCCTGGCGGAGCAGGCCATCGTAGAGGGCGGATACGGTTCACGGGAAGTCGTGTTGAGGGTCAACAGCTTGGACAGCGTTTGGTTTTCCAAGGATTTGGACGTCTTGAAAAAATGTAAGCCGGATGCCGTGCTGTTTCCCAAGGTCAGTTCAGCCAAGGATGTTATGGCGGCGCAGGCCGCGCTGGATGAAGCGGACCCAAGCCAGACCGTGAAACTCTGGGTCATGATGGAGACTGCGACGAGCGTTGTTCAGGCCGGTGCGATTGCGGGCAGCGCCGGTATCGCGAACCGTTTGTCCTGTCTTGTGGTGGGCACAAACGATTTGGCGAAAGAAACGGGTGTGGCGGCCAACGAGAACCGCGCCTATCTCATGCCGTGGTTGATGGCTTATGTGGCCGCCGCGAAAGCCCATGGTCTCACGATTCTCGACGGCGTCAGCAATGCCATAAAAGAGACCGAAGTCTTGGTGCGAGAATGCGAGCAGGGCCGAGCCATGGGCATGGACGGCAAGACGCTTATCCATCCGGCGCAGATTGCGCCCTGCAATACAGCCTTCTCACCCAGTGCCGATGAGATTGCAGAAGCGCAAGCCATCGTCACCGCCTTCGCGCTGCCGGAAAACGCTGGTCAGGGTGTCATCTCACTCGATGGAAAGATGGTGGAATTGCTGCATCTGGAAATGGCAAAGAAAGTTCTCGCAATCGCGGAGCGCTTGCGAGACTGATCGCGCGGAACGTCTTGAAGATCGCTCAAGTCCCGCAAAAAGTGTAGCGGACGCGCTCTGACTCTTGCGGGGTTTGCGACAGTTCATCGTGGTCCGGCTGTTCGTCAAACGGTGTTTTCAGCACCCCTTGAAGGCGCTCGAAGGGCACGAAATCGCCGTCTATCCCGGCACGGATCGCTTGTTCTATGCGGTGGTTGCGCGGGGTGTATTTGGGGTTCACGCCGCGCATGGCTTTGCGAACGGCGGCAACGTCCTGCTCCGCCATGGCCAAGGCTTCGTGCCAGCGGGCCAGCCATTCCTGTACAGCACTCACCTCACCCACCGCAGACAGGAACGCGTGATCATCGTTTGAAAGCGCGCGAAACGTGTTCGTGAAGTCCGCTTTGTGTTCGGCCATCAGGGCCAAGAGGTCATCGACCAGCGTCTTGGCTGTGTCAGGTTTCACTGCGCCGAGACCGAGCTTGTCGGCAAACAGTGCGCGCATGGCCGATTGGCTGATGTCCGGATAGCGGTCCACGGCGGCCTGCGCCGCAGCGACCGCGCTTTCCTCGTCCGCACCCATCAACGGCAACAGGGCCTGGGCCAATTGCACAAGGTTCCAGTGGCCGATGCGGGGCTGGTTGCTGTAGGCATAACGACCCATCTCATCGATGGAACTGAACACTTTATCCGGCTGATACTCGTCCATAAAAGCACAAGGGCCGTAATCGATGGTCTCTCCTGCAATTGAGACGTTGTCTGTATTCATGACACCGTGGATGAACCCGACCGCCATCCAGCGGGCAATGAGATTGGCCTGCGCTTCAACCACGGCTTCAAACAGCGCAACACCGGGCCACTCCGCATCCGCTTGATCGGGATAAAACCGCTTGAGGCAATGGTTCGTGAGCAACCGCAACGCTTCTTCATCTTGCTGCGACGCAAAATATTGGAACGTCCCGACACGGATGTGCCCGCGGGAGACGCGGGTGAGCACTGCACCGGGCAGCGGCGCTTCGCGCACGATGGTCTCGCCAGTGGTGACCGCCGCAAGCGCCCGCGTGGTCGGAATTCCCAAGGCGTGCATGGCTTCGCTCACTAGGTACTCGCGCATCACGGGGCCCAGCCATGCCCGGCCATCCCCCATGCGCGAAAAGGGTGTAGGACCAGAGCCTTTTAACTGAACGTCAAAGCGGGAGCCTTGAGGGTCCACCACCTCACCCAGCAAGAGCGCCCGACCATCGCCCAACTGCGGGTTCCAATGGCCAAACTGCTGTCCGGCGTAGATCATGGCCAGAGGGTTGGCCCCATCCGGCACTGTGTTGCCTGCAAAAACTTCGAGGCCTTCGGGCGATTTCAGCGCTTTTGGATCGAGTCCCAAAGCCTTTGCCAGGCCCTCGTTAAAAGCGATCCAGCCAGGGGTCTTTACGGGTTTGGGGTTAAGGCGCGCTGCAAAGCGATCCGGTAGGCGGGCGTAGGAATTGTCAAAAGCAAACAGAGCCTGGCCAGATGTCGATCGGGCCACGGCTCACCCTTCCGGAAGGCGCGTATCAGCGATAATTTTGTCTGCGCCCTGTTTCATTAAAGCGAGACCCACCGTGCGACCAAGCTCACGCGGATAGCAAGCCACAGCGCTTTCTTCGTGGCGCAGGATCGTTGCTCCGTCCAAAGTCATGACGGCTGCGTGCATGGTCATCGTATCGCCTTCAATTGTGGCGTGGGCCGCGATGGGGGAATTGCAGTGGCCGTCCAACACCCAAAGCACTTCGCGCTCCGCTTCTGCGCAGGCACGGGCATCGGCATCATCAATCCGGGCCAGGTATTCGCGGGTTTTCCAGTCCTGTTCGGCGCATTCCACGGCGACAATGCCCTGCCCTACAGCAGGCAACATTTCGGTCACAGGGAACGTGTGAGACGCACGGTCGGCGACGCCGACACGGGTCATGCCGGAGGTTGCCAGCAATATCCCATCGGCGGGCCCCACTTCGCCACCATCAACCAATTGCTGGGGAATGCCATTGTCCAATTTGTGGATGCGGGTATCCGCTGCACCCCGAAAGTGGATCACTTCGACTTTTGGAAACAGCTCTATGAGAAACGCGGCACGGCGCACGGAGTTGGTGCCAAGCTTGTATCCAGCGCCTTCGCCGGCCCGCAACTCATCCATGGTCAAGCCGGGCTTCAGCACCAGCGTGTCTGTGGGGTCATCGCGTTTCAGGTAGGCAGCAATCACCAGACCGGGGGTCTCTTCATTTCCGGGCATGTCTTTGAGCGAATGCATGGCGCATTGCGTTTTGCCCTCAACCACATCAGCCCGAATTTCCGCCACAAACGCACCGCCTTTGCCGCCGTGGCGGTCAAGACGGCTGGTTTGATCGCGGTCACCCCGAGGTTCGTTTTGCGCCTGCTGAACGTCCAGGCCGGGCACAGCAGCACGCAACAAATCTGCCACGAGTTCGGTTTGAGCCAAAGCCATTTTGCTTTTGCGGGTTGCGATCAGGAATGGGGCCACGGTGTGTTCTTCGGCTGAATGTCCAATGTGTTGGACGGATTACGTGACACGCCGCATCTTCGCAATGCCTGGTAAAACCAAGGAGGGCCTAGGTGACCGCCGCCCGCTGATGGAAGTGCTCTTGGTCCCACGATCCGCTCTCCATAATCCGGGCCAGTGTGTCCACCGCGACATCAATATCGGCAAGACTGTTGTAGAGCGGCGCGAAGCCGAAACGGATAAGGTTGGGGGCGCGAAAGTCTCCCACCACACCTTCGGCGATCAGCGCCTGCATGACGGCGTATCCATGCTCAAAGGCGAATGAGAGCTGCGATCCGCGTGCTTGGGGATCGCGCGGACTGGCTAGCTTCAACATGGGGCAACGCGCTTCCACCCCCTTGCGGAAGGCCTCGCTCAGCACAATCGACCGCGCTCTGATTTGGTCCATCGTGACACTCTCAAAAATGTCCAGCGCCGGTTCCAGCGCTGCCATCTGCAGAACTGGCGGCGTGCCCACGCGAAACCGGTCGATTCCGTCGCCTGGGCGGTACTCCAGATCAAAAGCGAAGGGCGCAGCATGTCCGAGCCAGCCGGACAGTGCGGGATCAACACGATCCGCAAGATCTTCTCGGCAATAGAGGAAGGCGGGCGCACCGGGACCACCGTTCAGATATTTGTAGGTGCAACCAACCGCAAACTCCGGACCACAAGAAGCAAGTTCAACCGGCACGGCACCAGCCGAATGCGCCAGGTCCCAGATCACACGCACACCTTTTGCGTGCGCCGCCTGTGTAAGACCCGACATGTCGTGCATCCGCCCCGTGCGGTAATCCACGTGGGTGAGCATCAAGACGGCCACCGTTTCATCGAGCGCATCGATGATGGCGTCCGGATCCACGATTTTGAGGCGATGATCGCCACCCACCGTCTTCAACAATCCTTCGGCCATGTAGAGATCAGTGGGAAAGTTGCCACTGTCGGACAACACGACCGAACGGTCTTTTGAAAGCGACAGACCCGCTGCGAGGGCCTGATAGACCTTGATGGAGAGCGTGTCGCCCATCACGACGGTCCCGTCCGGGGCACCGATGAGGGAGGCTATGCGGTCGCCCACCGCGCGGGGTTGATGCATCCATCCGGCACGGTTCCATCCACCGATGGCCATACGGCCCCACTCTTGCGCCACCGTGTCTGCAACGCGATCGGTCGTCGCTGTGGGCAGCGCGCCCAGCGAATTACCATCGAGATACACCAAGCCGTCCGGCAATCTGAATTGCGCACGGGTCAGATCAAAGGGATCGATGGCAGTGTTCGACACGGAAAGCACTCCTGAGAACGGGCCAGAGCGCAACGCTTAGCCCGGCTGATGTGTTGGAGATCGCATGGCTGGGCCGAGCAATCCAGTGGCCATTCAATATGCCGTGAAGGGCAGACGCGCAAAAAGTGATTTGCCAAATCCCTGGGTCCAAACAAAGGTTGGACACCCTTTGTTGTCTAATTTTAAGGACAATTCGTTGACCCTGTTTCGTACTCTTAGACCGATGGCCACCGCGCTTGGTGTGGCAACCTTCGCAGTTCTTGCACCATCTGCCAGCCTCGCCACACAGCCGGGGACGGAAATTGAAATTACGGGCGAGGTGGTCGATACGTGGTGCTACTTCTCAGGTGTGATGGGCGGGACCGAAGCGGTGAGCGGCAGCGCCCACCACACATGCGCGCTGTGGTGTGCAGCCGGGGGCATCCCCGTGGGTGTGCGCACCGAAGAGGGCAAAGTCTATATGGTTCTCAAAATTGAGGACGAAGACCCCATCGCGCCAACCGATACCGTGATGGAAATCGCCAGCGACCAAATCACCGCCAAGGGACGGCACTTCGTGCGCGACGGGGTCGACTACATCATCGTCAACAAGATTGTGGCGAATGCCGGTATCACCAATCTGTCTCACGAAGACTGGGACTCCATCCCTTCGTTTTCCGAACCCAAGAAAGCGGAGGAATAGGCTGATGGTTTCCATCTCGCTTAAAACCACGCTCACCGCCACTGTGCTTTTGAGTATGGCAATTGCCTTGCCAGTGTCGTCAGCCGCCGCAGCAGAAGAAGGCGCGTTTGCCGCAGGCAGTCAGGCCAGAGAATGGGGCTTAGCCGGTGAAGAAAAGGCGACTTTTACCGGCAAAGTTGTGGACATCACGTGCGAATTGTCCGGCGACTGTGCGGACAATTGCGGCAATGGCAACCGCAATCTCGGTATCGTGCGGGAGGCGGATAATGTGCTCGTTCTGGTGATGAAAAACAGCCAAGCGGCGTTCAATGGCGCGGTGGAAGATCTGCTGCCCTATTGCAACAAACGCGTGGACGTGGACGGCGTATTGGTCGGGGCGGACGAATTCGTGAGCGCCAAATTTTACATGGTGCAGTCTATCCGGGAAGTTGGTGCGCCAGAGTGGAGCAAGGCCAACCTGTGGACCAAGCGCTGGGCGGAGAAGAACCCCAATGCGACAACGCCGAGCGGCAGCACCAAGGGACCGTGGTTCCGCCGAGATCCGCGTGTCCTTAAGCAGTTGGCAAAAGACGGTCACTTCGGGCTGGGTCTTGAGGTTGATCAGCAGTACATCCTCGAC
>JBCBYZ010000197.1:0-3248 GCA_039815595.1 Pseudomonadota bacterium
CTGACCGTGTCCAGCCGTCAATTGGGTAACAACGCGCACAAATTTCATGCATACCGATGTGTGTTGCCAACCCCGCACCTTCCTCGCCAATTTGGCCGCAAAGCACATCGCTGCAACTGAAAGAAAACACCTTTCTGGACCGACGTTTGTAAGGCAGGTCGCTTGTTATCAAGCAGAACAGGTGATCATTAAGTATCCAAGAGGGCGGTGCTTCTGCAGCAATATGATCGCTTTTGAATAACGAGCCTAACCGCCGTCCCCGTTCCCGTTCCTATCCTGGTCGCCTTCCGGCGTTTCGGCAGGAACGGTCTCCGTCCCTGCGATGGCATAGGAGCCGTTTAACCAAGCACCGAGATCAAGGTCGCTGCAGCGCTTAGAGCAGAAAGGGCGATAGGCGTGTAGGGCGGTTTTTCCGCATTGGGGGCAGGCGGCACCGGCAACCTTGATGTCCGATTGAGTTTGCGGCGCTGCGTCTGGTTTGTCTGCCATCTTGTCAGCCCTGATGCGTCAACCAGCTGAAATGAATAGGATAGCCTTCGCCTTGCAGCAGAGCACCAGTCTCAAAAAGCGGAAGCCCGACAACATTGGTGTAGGAGCCCTGAAGCTTCATCACAAACGCACCGGCAATGCCCTGAATGGCATAGCCACCGGCCTTGCCGCGCCACTCGCCGGACGCGAGATAGCTTTCAAACTCATCTGTCGAGAGTTTTTTAAACCGCACCTTGGTTTCCACCAGTCGATGCCGGGCCACACCCTTTGCGTTGATCAATGTCAAACCGGTGTGGACACGGTGGGAGCGGCCGGACAGCAGACGCAGACAAGTTGCCGCTTCGTCCAGCATTTCAGCCTTGGGCAGAATGCGGCGGCCAACGCTCACCACGGTATCGGCAGCCAGGATAAACGCCGGGTCCGGTGTGGGATCTTGTGGCGTTTCTTCGGACACTTCTTTTGAAAGACGCGCGGTTTTGAAGCGCTCGTGGGCCAGTTCGGCCTTGGTGCGGGCCAAGCGTTTGGCCAGCGATCTGGGCGCTTCGGCCTTCAGCGGGGTTTCGTCAGCGTCAACCGGCTTTAACTCGTCAGGTTCAATCCCGATTTGCTGCAAAAGCGCCAGCCGACGGGGCGAACCGGATGCGAGAATCAATCTTGGATGGGTCGCCATGGCTGAAGAGCGCTCGTTTTGAAGGTCTTGGTGTCAAACGATGCCACCATTGCGTGCGCGGCACGCATATGAGGCTCGCAAGTGTTCCGCGTTTTGGCGAGGGCTTATTTGAAGCGGTACGTGATCCGGCCTTTTGTGAGATCGTAAGGTGTCATTTCCACCAACACTTTATCGCCGGCCAACACGCGAATGCGGTTCTTGCGCATACGCCCCGCGGTGTGTGCGATGATTTCGTGTTCATTTTCAAGTTTCACACGGAAGGTTGCGTTGGGCAGCAACTCGCTCACTGTGCCTGGAAATTCGAGTACTTCTTCTTTCGCCATGCGGTGCGGATATCCTGATATGTGTTTGATGCCGAGGGACCGCCAGGCGGTGTTTGGCGTGACTGTGATAGGATGGCGAAGCGCCATTGCGCCTCGTTCATTTTAGCCCAACGGGCCCAATTGCGCCGGAACCTACCCGCAACGGATCGATTTGTGAACCGTTGTCCCACATGCGCAGTTTTTCAACTGACCAAGTCTGAGAGTGGGTGCTCGACCGGTGCGAAATCACCGTTCTACAAACGCCACATCGTCGCTCGCCAGCAGATCGTCGATTGAGGGTGGGCAGGACAATCCTTCGGCTACCTGCGCATCCAGATCGTGCTCCAGTTCACTCACCCGTTTTAGTCTGTCCAAGACGGTTGCAATCATATCAAAAGGAACAGTTACCACCCCGTCTTTGTCCGCAATCACCATGTCGCCGGTTTCGACATGTCGGCCACCAATTTGAATGGCGGTGCCTACTTTGCCGGGGCCGCTTCCGGTGGGAGAGTTGGGGGTCAATCCGATACACCATGCGGGCAGCCCCGCCGCTGCGATACCGTCCAGATCACGCATCGGTCCATCGGTGACGAAGCCGACAGCACCGCCATTCTTAGCCATGCCACAAACCCGGTCTCCGGCGGCGGCACACCCTCTAAAGCCTGCAAATCCAGCCACCAAAACGTCTCCCGCTTGAACAAATTTCAGCGCGGTCAGCGTGGCCAAAATATCGCCAGGGCTGCAATCGCTGGTGAGAGCGGGACCGGCCACGTGGTGGGGCAGACGGCCTTCGGGGTCCACCGGTGCGATCTCAAAGGAAAGCGCGCCAACACCGTTCATCGCGTCAGCCACAAAGCCGGTTGGCACGTTTTGAAAGGCTGCAATCTGGTCCGACGTGGGACGCCGATCCGGTTTTTGAACGGTGATGAGGGGTGGTTCTTCAATCATGGTTGTGTCCAAGCAAGCTTAATAGAAATCAGGATCAGTCGATCGTGCCAAAACGGGCGATGATGTTTTCCAGCAGTCGGTCGCGTACATCACGGTAGGCGTCCAGCTTTTGTTCGCGACTGCCCTGAGCCACGGTTGGGTCGGCTGATGCCCAATAGCCGATTTCATCCGCTTCCACATGATCCATGTCCAGCGCCACATGGTGGGCGGTTGGGGAGAGCGTGATGATGACGTCAAACCAAGTGTCTTCCAGATCGGCGAGCGCTTGCGGTGGTCGTTCGTGCAGGTCGATCCCTGCTTCTTCCATAACGGCATCCACAAACGGGTCAGGCGTTCCTGTTTTTACGCCCGCGCTGGCAACGAACATCTGATTGCCGTAGCGGACGCGGGTCAAAGCCTCGGCCATGGGCGAGCGGATGATGTTGTGATTACAAACAAACAGAACAGACTTGGGATTGGCGATGGTCCCTTCCCCCAGTGGTTTGGGAACCTCGGTCTCTGCTGAGGGCGAAGACGCCTGATCGGGTTTTGGTTTGTCTCCCGCTCCCATCGTCACGCCCGCCAATGAAGAACGCATATCAGAGTGAACAGACGCCGCGCCGTATCGAAATCGACGATAATCTTGCCCTTGAGGCGATCTTGCAGCGTTTCCGACCCGTCATTGTGAAGACCGCGCCGGGCCATATCGATGGCTTCAATCTGGCTGGGTGACGCCGACTTGATGGCCTCATAGTAGCTTTCGCAAATCTGGTAGTATTCTTTGACGATGGTGCGAAACGGGGTCAGCGACAAAATGTGGGTGGCTACCGCTTGCTCGTCCGCGTCTTGTATGTCGAACA
>JBCBYZ010000027.1:0-30318 GCA_039815595.1 Pseudomonadota bacterium
CCATTGACGGCACACGGGCCTTTATTTCCGGCCTGCCAGTCTGGGGCACACTGATCGGTTTGTATTGGCGCGGCATTCCACTTGCGGGTGTTTTAGATCAGCCTTTTACGGGCGAGCGTTTCATGGCCTACACCGACGCCAACGGTACTGGGGTTAGCGAACTTTCCGTGCGGGGCGACACGGTTGCCCGCAATAAAACGCGAGCAACAATCGATTTGGCGGACGCCATCCTCATGACCACCAGCCCACGCATATTCAGCCCAGAAGACGGCGCACGCTACGACGCGCTGGAGCGAAAAGTGAAACTGCCGCGCTACGGATGTGACTGCTACGCCTACGGCATGTTGGCCGCCGGACAGATCGATTTGGTAGTGGAAAGCGGACTGCACATTTATGACATCGCCGCCATTATTCCGATTGTGCGAAACGCAGGGGGTGTGGTCACCAGTTGGCAAGGCGAAGACCCGTCAAAGGGTGGGTCCGTGCTCGCAGCCGCCAATGAGAGCCTGCACGAAAAAGCATTGGCTATTTTGAATGGCTAAGCCGTCTCCGTCTTGCACCTCCCGAGCAGGAACCAGCTAGCCGCCCCGCAGGTCCTCAAGCGATGAGCCGGGAACAAACCCGTCAAAGGCCGCCAAAGCCTGCTCGCGCAGAAAGTCTCGCTCCTGCAGGAGTTCATGTTTTGCGCCGGAGATGGTCAAAAACGCCCCTGCCCGCATGGACCGGCCATAAGCCTCCACAGAACGGGGATCGACCACAGCATCATTCCCGGCAGCCAGCATGAGGGTCGGAACGGAAATCTCGGCGGCAAAGCCGGGCTCATGCACCTGTTCCATGGCGCGGCACGCCGCGAAGGTCCAACCAAAAGTGGGCGCGCCTAGGACCAGCGATTCTCTCATTTCAATTGTGCCCCGGTTGCGTTGAAACCGTTCAATGTCACTGGTGAGCTTGTTGCCCAAAAACGGCTTTACCAGCGCATTGTTTGTGTCGCGTCGCGCTTGGGATTGGGCAAAGCCAAGAAAGCTCAACGCACCGGCAAACCGCTGCAACAGACTTTGAGAAACCGGCAGATTGTTGAGCGCCAGCAAAGGGGCGGTCAGCACCATGCGATTGATGCGATTTCCGAAGCTGGGTGCCGCCAAGAGCGCCACAAGCCCGCCCATGGAATGCGCCAAAATGAAAAACGGTCCAGTACAATCCGGCAGCGCGATCTCAGTCATCACCGCTTCAAGGTCGATCAAATACTGATTGAAGTGTTCAACATGACCCCGCGTCCCGTCGGCCAGCAAACGATCACTGCCCGCCTGACCCCGCCAGTCAAAGGTCAAAACACCAAAACCGCGCTTGCGCAGGTCATCAACGGTTTCAAAATACTTTTCAATGAACTCGCTGCGGCCCTGCAAAATGATGACAGTGCCCTTTGTTGGGCGCGTCGAGGCAGTCCAACGCGCCGTGCGCAGCTTTATGCCGTCTTCTGTGGTCAGGAAGTCTGTCTTCGCGCCCTCAGGCACCGGATTAAACCGTGTAGCCACCAGGATCGGCTGTTCTTTATCAGCATCCCTTTTATGATCCGCCTCTTTAGCGGCCAACGCATCAGCCATGGCCGCTTTTTGCACCGTCTGAACGACTTGCTGTGGAGTGGACTGGGGCACTTTCATGCTTTGGCACTAGCCTCGCGCTTCTCGATGCTCAAGCACCTTCTTCGCATATCTGTGAACGGGTGCACCGGATGGTCACTTGAAATTTGCGCCTGTTACCCCATTTTTCGCGTGTCGGTGCCGCTAGGGCCGACAAACGCAGCGTACGTCATGGTGACGATGCGCCGCAAAACCACAACATATCGCTCAACAGAGGATAAACCGATGAGACATGTAGATTTTAGCCCCCTGTACCGCTCTACCGTGGGTTTCGACCGGCTTTTCAGCCTGCTGGACAATATGGGTCAGCCTGAACAATCATCCCCCAGCTACCCACCCTACAACATTGAGCGGACCGGCGAGAACCAGTACCGCATCACCATGGCTGTCGCAGGCTTCGGTGAGGACGATTTGGAGATTGAAGCCAAAGAGAACACGCTTCTGGTGACCGGCAATCAGGAAAAAACCGACGACGACAGCACCGAAATGCTGTTTCGCGGCATCGCTGCACGCAACTTCGAGCGTCGCTTCCAACTGGCCGATCACGTTGAAGTTCGATCGGCCCATATGCAAAACGGCCTCCTGCACATCGAACTCGTTCGGGAAATTCCCGAAGCCATGAAGGCGCGCAAGATCGCGATTGCGGGTGAAGGTGTGAAAACCAACGGTTCGAAGTCCAAAGCCAAGCAAATCGAAGCCAAAGTCGCTTCCTGAGCAAGATTGGGTCCAGACGTCGGCGCTGGAGCGGTTTCCGTTCAACGGGGATCGTTTGAGCGAAAGAAACCGCTTCAAAACGCTAGTTGGAAGCCATCAGCGCTTCTACGGAGCATGGACTGACGCTGGCCCGACAAAAAATGAGGAAAGGCGCGTTCTGCGAGGGGCGCGCCTTTTTTTGTCTCCAAGAAACAAGCTGAGCGCTGACCAAAAAGACTGAGCAACCGTCGGAAGGTCCGATACCGGCTGCTAAGCCGGTACCGGACCGAACCAACGTGCCTTTGCAATGCAACAGCCAGCCAATTGGGGCGCGGTGGCCGGTGCCAAATACACGTCGGTTTGCGCATGCCCCCCCTGGTGGGTAGCGCAGCGCACCCTTAAATATGACGTAACGTAAGTTCAAGCGATTTTCGTCGGACTTCTGACGCAACATACCCGATCAAAAGTCGGCCTAAGGATTCGCAACAGTCGCCTTTACAGTCCTTTGGGGATGAATTGCTAATTAGGTCAGCAACGCTGTCATTATTGCATTTCTCAAAGGGCTGCGGTAGCAAGCTCCGATCCCACCCGGTATCGTGTGCCAGGCCATCGTGGTGTCTGCCCAAAGCAGATGCACGAACGATGCGGCATCGCGCGACAGAGCAGTTTTTGAACGGGTGTGAAAGAAGACAAGCCGCAAATGGCGCTGGCTTGGTGGCGCGCTCGGATTTGATGCCGTGAGCGATGCTGAGCAGGTTTGAGGAGTTGAACTATGACGAACGGTACACCATCCAACAGCACCCTCGTGCCATTGCATGACGCGGCTTCTCAAACACCGGCCACCATATCCAAAAAACGCAATTCTGCTGGCGGTCTGTACGACCCGCGCAATGAGCATGATGCCTGCGGCTTGGGCTTTATCGCCAATATGAAAGGCAACAAGTCACACAAGATCGTTCAAGACGGTCTGCGCATTCTTGAAAATCTTGAGCACCGTGGCGCTACCGGCGCTGACCCGTTGATGGGGGATGGTGCAGGCATGTTGGTGCAGATACCGCACGACTTTTTCGTGGCGGAGTGCGCTGCCCTCGACATTACCCTACCCGCAGTCGGCGATTACGGCATCGGCTTCTTCTTCATGCCGCAGGACGAAGACGAACAAGCGCGCATCAAAGCAATTTTGGAAGGCGCTGCAAGCGATGAGGGCGTGCCATTTTTGGGCTGGCGGAAGGTGCCCGTCAACAACGCTGGCCTTTCTCAAGATCCGGAAATTGCCGCGTCAGAACCCGTTCATTGGCAGGGCTTCTTTGGCCGTCCAGAGGGCATGGAAGACGAAGACTACGAACGTCGTCTGTATTTGACACGCCGTGTGCTTTCCAATCGCGTGATTGCGGCCCGTGGCCTTAACGACGATTTTTACGCCGTCTCCCTCTCCAGCCGCACGATTGTCTACAAGGGCATGTTCCTGGCGGATCAACTGGGCCCCTATTACGACGACCTGCAGGACGAACGCTTTGTGTCGGCACTTGCGCTCGTACACCAGCGTTTTTCGACCAACACCTTCCCGTCTTGGAAGCTTGCTCACCCCTATCGCATGGTGGCGCATAACGGCGAGATCAATACGCTGCGCGGCAACGTCAACTGGATGGCGGCCCGGGAGCAATCGCTCTCCAATCCAAAATTCGGCGATGATATCGCAAAAATCTGGCCTGTTTCCTATGAAGGTCAGTCAGACACAGCCTGTTTCGATAACGCGATGGAACTGCTCTATCAGGGTGGCTATTCTTTGCCCCACGCCATGATGATGCTGATCCCGGAGGCGTGGTCCGGCAATCCTCTGATGGACGAAAAACGGCGCGCCTTTTATGAGTACCACGCTGCATTGATGGAACCTTGGGACGGCCCAGCCGCTGTGGCCTTCACCGATGGTCGCCAGATCGGTGCAACGCTGGACCGCAATGGCCTGCGCCCCGCCCGCTATTTCGTACTCGATGATGACACGGTCGTACTGGCATCCGAGGCCGGCACACTGCCCTTTGACGACAGCAAGGTTGTTACCAAATGGCGGCTCCAGCCTGGCAAAATGCTGCTGATCGACCTGGAGATAGGCACCATCATTTCCGACGAGGAAATCAAGAAAAGCCTTTCCGAAGCCAACCCGTACGACAAATGGGTGGAAAGCACCCAGATCGTGCTGGAAGAGTTGAAGGGCAAGAAAAGCTCACCGCGCAAATATTCCGGCGATGATCTGCTCGATGGTCAGCAAGCGTTTGGTTATACCCAAGAAGACGTCAAGGTGCTGATGACGCCCATGGCGACCACCGGCCAGGAAGCCACGGGCTCCATGGGCACGGACACGCCGATCTCGGCGATCTCATCCAAGTCGAAGCTGCTCTATACCTATTTCAAGCAAAACTTTGCGCAGGTGACGAACCCACCAATCGATCCGATCCGCGAAGAGTCGGTCATGAGCCTCGTATCCTTCATCGGGCCGCGTCCAAACCTGTTTGATCTGGAAGGCTTGTCTACAACCAAGCGGCTGGAAGTGCGCCAGCCAATCTTGCGCAATTCCGACCTGCAAAAGATCAACGATATCTCTGATATCGGCGACAACCAATTTGTCTCCCGGGTGATCGACATCACGTTCCGCGCGTCGGATGGCGCGGAGGGCATGAAAGACGCCATCGACCGAATCTGCCAGCGGGCAGAAAAGGCGGTCAATGGCGGCGACAACATTATCGTTTTGTCCGACCGCCAGTTCAGCGCAGCCCGCGTCGCAATTCCTGCGCTCTTGGCCACCGCCGCTGTCCACCACCACTTGATTCGCAAGGGCCTGCGCACGTCTGTAGGTCTGGTGGTCGAATCCGCTGAACCACGCGAAATCCATCACTTTGCGGTGCTGGCGGGCTATGGCGCGGAGGCCATCAATCCCTATCTCGCGTTCGAGACCCTTGCCGAAATGCACGAACAGGGTCTCTTCCCGCCTGAAGTTGACGAAGAAGAAGTCATCCAGCGGTACATCAAGTCCATCGATAAGGGCTTGCTGAAGGTTATGTCCAAAATGGGCATCTCCACCTATCAGTCCTATTGCGGCGCGCAGATTTTTGACGCGGTTGGTCTGTCCACGCAGTTCGTGGACGACTACTTCACCGGTACGGCAACGCAGATCGAAGGCATCGGCCTCGACGAAATCGCCAAAGAAACCTGCGAACGCCACCGCGAAGCCTATGGCGACATTCCAGTTCTGCGCCACACACTCGACATCGGTGGAGATTACGCCCTGCGCCAACGCGGCGAGGCCCATGTCTGGACGTCGGATGAGGTAACCAACCTGCAGCACGCCGTGCGCGGCAACAGCCAAGACCGCTACCGCGATTATGCGCGATCCATCAATGAGCAGTCCGAACGTCTGCTGACCATTCGCGGCCTTTTCCGTTTGCGTAACGCAGAAGAGACCGGTCGCACACCCGTGCCTTTGGAGGAGGTCGAAGCCGCAGAAGATTTGGTCAAGCGCTTCTCTACCGGTGCCATGTCCTATGGCTCTATTTCAGCGGAGGCCCACGAGACACTGGCCGTTGCGATGAACCGCATAGGCGGTCGCTCTAACACTGGCGAGGGTGGTGAAGAGGTTGAGCGCTTCACTCCGATGGCCAATGGCGATTCCAAACGCTCTGCGATCAAACAGGTGGCCTCGGGCCGTTTCGGCGTCACAACAGAATACCTGGTCAATTCCGACATGATCCAGATTAAGATGGCGCAGGGCGCAAAGCCCGGCGAGGGTGGTCAATTGCCCGGCCACAAAGTGGATGCAGTGATCGCCAAAGTGCGCCACTCCACACCAGGCGTGGGTCTCATTTCCCCACCACCGCACCACGACATCTACTCCATCGAAGACTTGGCACAGCTGATCTACGATTTGAAAAACGTGAACCCGGCCGCCGATATTTCGGTGAAACTTGTGTCCGAGGTCGGTGTCGGCACGGTTGCTGCAGGGGTCGCAAAGGCCCGCGCGGACCACGTGACGATTTCCGGCATGGAAGGCGGCACAGGCGCATCTCCCCTCACCTCCATTAAACACGCCGGTTCCCCATGGGAAATTGGTTTGGCCGAGACTCACCAGACGCTGCTGCGCAACAAACTGCGCTCCCGAATTGCGGTGCAAGTCGATGGCGGTTTGCGGACCGGCCGTGATGTTGTCGTGGGCGCCCTGTTGGGTGCAGACGAGTTTGGTTTTGCCACAGCCCCTCTTGTGGCCGCCGGCTGCATCATGATGCGCAAATGCCATCTCAACACCTGCCCCGTTGGTGTAGCGACGCAAGACCCGGTTCTGCGCAAGCGTTTCAACGGCCAGCCCGAGCATGTGATCAACTATTTCTTCTTCGTGGCCGAAGAAGTGCGCGAACTGATGGCTGAACTCGGCTTCCGCACATTGGATGAAATGGTCGGACAAATCGACGTTTTGGATCGCGCCAGCGCGATCGACCATTGGAAGGCGCGTGGCTTGGACTTCTCCAACCTGTTCCACGATCCGAACATGGGGCCAGACGTGCCCGTTTATCACACGGAAACCCAGATCCATCACATCGATGACATCTTGGATCGGCAATTGATCGAGCTCGCAGGTCCTGCTTTGGGCGCGCGCCAAGCGGTGGAAATCGAACTGCCAATCAAGAACGTCAACCGCTCCGTGGGTGCGATGCTGTCCGGCGAAGTGGCCAAACGCTTTGGCCATGCTGGCCTCGCGGAAGACACGATCTCCATCAAACTGAATGGCACGACCGGTCAGGCGTTCGGGGCTTGGCTCGCCAACGGTGTCACCATGACAGTCGAAGGCGAAGGCAACGACTATGTTGGCAAGGGCCTCTCCGGCGGCAAGATCATCATCTACCCGCCAGCCGAAGCCACGCAGATTGACCCGCATAAATCGATCATCGTTGGCAATACGGTTCTCTACGGTGCGATTGAAGGTGAGTGCTATTTCCGCGGCGTCGCTGGCGAGCGTTTCGCAGTCCGCAACTCCGGTGCGGTCGCCGTCGTTGAAGGCGTGGGTGACCACGGCTGTGAATACATGACCGGCGGCGTGGTAGCCGTGCTGGGTTACACAGGTCGAAACTTTGCAGCAGGCATGTCTGGCGGCATCGCCTATGTGCTCGACGAAGACGGCACATTTGCCAATCGCTGCAACCTCGCCATGGTTGATCTTGAGCCGGTTCCCGAAGAAGACGACCTGATGGAGTCCGAGCATCATCACGGAGGTGACATCGAACACCACGGACGTGTGGACGTGTCGAACGATTTGAGCCGTCATGATGACGAGCGGTTGCACCAGTTGATCGAGAACCACCGCCGCTACACAGGCTCCACACAGGCTGCCAAGATTTTGGAGAACTGGGAAACCTACCGCTCCAAATTCGTCAAAGTCATGCCGACCGAATACCGCCGCGCACTGATGGAAATTGAGCAAGCGCAAATGGCTGCGGGCGTGGCTGCAGAGTAAGTCTGGAACAAAGGAATACAACGATGGGTAAAGTAACAGGCTTTTTGGAAATCGACCGGCAGGACCGCAAATACCGCCCGGCGTCCGACCGCATCCGCAGCTACAAGGAATTTATTATTCCGCTGCCGGAGCAAACCCTGCAGGATCAAGCGTCCCGGTGTATGGATTGCGGCATTCCCTTCTGCCACGACGTCAAAGGCGTCAAAGGTTGCCCCGTAAACAACCAGATTCCGGATTGGAACGATCTGGTCTATCGCGGTGAATGGGAACAGGCATCGATTAACCTGCACTCCACCAACAATTTCCCGGAATTCACCGGTCGCATCTGCCCGGCGCCGTGCGAAGCGTCTTGCACACTCAACATGGTGGACAGCCCCGTCACGATCAAAAGCATCGAATGCGCCATTGTCGATAAGGCCTGGGAAAACGGCTGGGTGGTCCCGCAACTGCCCGATCACAAAACCGGCAAGTCCGTGGCCATAATTGGCTCCGGTCCGGCGGGCATGGCCTGCGCCCAACAGCTCGCACGGGCCGGCCACGATGTGCATGTCTACGAGAAAAACAACAAGATCGGCGGCCTGATGCGCTACGGCATTCCGGACTTCAAGATGGGCAAGGAACACATCGATCGCCGCGTCTCCCAGATGGAGGCGGAAGGCGTGACTTTCCACACCGGCGTCAATGTCGGCGAAACCACACCCATCGATGCTATCGTCGAAAAGCACGATGCTGTTGTACTCGCCGGTGGTGCAGAAAAGCCCCGCGATTTGCCCATCCCTGGTCGTGATCTGAAGGGCGTCCACTTTGCAATGCAGTTCTTGCCGCAGCAAAACCGCCGCGTTGGCAATGAACACAACGACAACGCTGAACCTATTTTGGCCGGCGGCAAACACGTAGTCGTCATCGGTGGTGGCGACACAGGCTCGGATTGCATCGGCACGTCCATCCGGCAGAACGCGCTTTCCGTAACCCAATTGGAAATCATGCCAACGCCACCGGAAAAAGAGAACAAACTGCTCACATGGCCCAACTGGCCTTTGAAAATGCGCACGTCCTCCAGTCAGGAAGAAGGTGCTGAGAGAGCATTCTCGGTTCTCACTAAGGGTTTTGAGGGCGAAGACGGTCAGGTCAAACGCTTGAACTGCATCAAAGTCGATGAGAAATTCCAAGAAATTGAGGGCTCGGAGTTCACCCTGAAAGCTGATCTGGTTTTGCTTGCAATGGGCTTCGTGTCGCCAATCACCGAAGGCATGTTGGCCGATCTGGGCGTGGACCTCGATCCGCGCAACAACGTGAAGGCCGACACTATTGGCTACAAAACCAGCCACGACAAAGTGTGGACGGCGGGCGATATGCGGCGTGGTCAGTCTCTTGTGGTCTGGGCCATCCGCGAAGGCCGCCAGTGCGCCCGCTCGGTGGACGAAGCTCTGATGGGCGCAACAGCCCTGCCACGATAGAACGGCATTCACCGTTCATCAGCCATCCGGTTCTTATCATCAGGTCTATGACTGCGCGGCTAGTCCACCCATTGCGTCCGCAGCTGCCCACATGCGTCTTGTGATGGCTGCAACACGTCCGACAACAGCGCATAGCGAGAGACCGTTGCGTTAATAAACACGCACCGACTGGAAACAAACAGTCGGGGACTGAGGCTCAATTGCGCTGCGCAACCGTTCCGCCCGTAGCAGCCGGCAAGGGCGCATCGGCTGGTGGCCAGGAAAAATCATCGACTCGTCCAGCAACTCCGCCCGTGCGTCCGTTGGTAGCGATTGTCGGCAAACTGGATGTCTGGCTTGCAGTCGCAGCAGGCAGTGTACTGCCGGTGCTGCTCGTCAATGTGGGTGAGGGAACAGACGGCGTAGAAGCTGCATTGGCGACCGGAACAGCTCTGCCGGCCAAGGGTGTCTCACCTGCCAGCGTAACATCGCCATCGATAGCGGGATCGTTGAGCCTCAGCACAACGGTCTTGCCTGTCTTGGCAGGATCGTAAGCGGCCTCAGCCGCACGTCCGGAATCCAAATCATTGGTACCGAAGGCCACCGCGGTTCCGGATGCCGCGCCCAAAGTACGCTTGATCTCATTTTCCAGATAGAACGCCAAACGTTGACGACCGGCACGGCTAAAGTTCATGCCGTCTTTCAGGCGCAGCAGTTTGATCTGGCCATTAACATCCGGCCCCGAGCGTGAGTACGCGCCCTCCGCATTGGTGAAGCCATCCCATATATCCACAAACTTGCCGCGAAGCGGGTCCACCGACTTGCTGTACCACTCGTTGAAGGCGAGGTAATCCGTGTTGAGGCTTTTGTAGCGCACAGGTGGCAAGCCAACCCAGGCGTGCGGCAAGCCGGAGGCTTTCAACGCATCACCCAGGCTTTTGGCCCGTATTTGATATTCAGTATCCCAAATTTCCGTGCGCCGTTTCCAGCGCTTTCCATCCACACGCATCGATTGGCGGTCATTGGCACCCAACATGGCAACCACATAGTCAGCTTTGGCCTTCTCAATGACGCTTGGCAGCGCATCGGGCCAGTTGACCACATCCGTTCGCACAAATCCGGACCGGCCGTTAGACCGATCCAAGACAACAATATTGGGCACATCGGACAAAGCCGCACGCAATCCGCGCGCCATATTGTCAGCCATAAAGCCACCAATCACTAACACCCGCTTGGCGTCTTCGGTTTTGGCAACTTTTGCTTTGGCGGCTGCTGCCGCTGAACGGCTGCTGGAACGGTTTTTCTTTCTACTTCGCGCACTGCGCTTGGTGCGGCGCGAATTTTTGCGCACTGCTCTTTTTGGGCGTTTGACGGCCTTTTTCCGGGCCTTGCGGTTACCAAACAGAACGCTGAAAAGACTGCGACGCTTTTTACCGGAGCTCTGCGCGTTGGCGCTCAAAGCAAAAGCGGGGGAGAGACGCACAGAACCCGGCTCGTAGACCCGTTTTTGCACGGTTGGAAATCCGGTGAGACTAACCGCCAACACCGCCACCATGACCACTAAAAAACGCGTCAAACGAAACACGACGTTTCACCCTGCTATCTACACCCGCGCGGCCTATCAGCCTGAACGACGCAGTCGATCTAGCAGTTTTTTGGAAGCAAACCCATCCTGCTTCATCCCAAACTTTGCTTGAGCCTTACCAATTGATGAACGGGTCTTGGGACCGATAATGCCACTAACCGGACCATCGTAGAGGCCCATACGGGTCAACAAAGATTGAATTTCCACGTGTTCTTCCAGCGACAGGCGCTTAAACGGGCGCGGAATGGGCACTATAAAGTCGCCTCCACCGGCCAACAGGTCAGCCTGGTGCCCAACAGCCAAAGCGTATTTGTCGGCATTGTTGTACTTTTTGATCACGAAAAAGTTCTTCAACATCAAGAACACAGGGCCGCCTTTGCCACCCAATAGACGCAGCGTTGCGCGGTCATCCGGGCGGGGAAAGGGCGTGCCATTGGCGCGGCGTACACCCAGTCGCGACCATTCCCGCAAGGTACGGGCTTTTCGGTTCTGTTTGGCAAGACCGGCTGGTATAACCACCTCGTATCCCCAGGTTTCACCCGGGCGCCATCCAGCCACTTTAAGATGGTTCGCGGCTGTTGCGAGCGCGTCTGGAATATTGGTCCAGATGTCCGAGCGACCGTCCCCGTCTGCATCCTGCTTGTAACGCAGATAGCTGGTAGGGATAAATTGCGTGTGCCCCATGGCACCCGACCACGAGCCCACCAGATCCTTGAGCGGCAAGGTGCCATCCTGGACGATTTTCATGGCCGCGATCAATTGCGCCCGCCATAGCTTGCGGCGCTTTTTGTCCCGGTAAGCCAGGGTCGCCAAAGAGCGAATAACAGAGCGCCGTGCGCCCGGGCGGCTCAAGGCGGACCCGTAACCTGTCTCCATGGACCAGATGGCCAACACGACATGTCGATCAACGCCATAGCGTTTTTCGATCACATCCAGCCATTTTGACCACTTCTGCTTCATCTTTTTGCCGTTTGCAGTGGTCCGCTCATTAACCCGGCTATCGAAGTAAAACCAAAGCGGGTTGAGAAACTCCGGCTGGTAGCGCACGCTTTTGATGACGGCGGGATCAATGCTGTCCACACCGGAAAATGCGGCACGGAAGGTAGATAGTTTGATGCCCTTTTGAACCGCTGTCTTGGCAAAGTCAGACTTCCAGTGCTCAAAGCCCGCATCGGCCTTTGCCGGCGTCAGCATCAGTAAGGGACTTAGAAAGCCCACCAGAAAGGTCAGGACAAACCATGCCCTGGAGCGCTTGATGCGCCTAGAAAGTCGATTGGTGTCGGCGTGGTGTTTTTCGGCGGCCATAGCGTCATCCTTTCCACATCGGGACTGTCCAAAAGCAGTCATACAAAGTGTGAACGGTTCAAGGGGCAGGCAAAGCGAGCCAGCAGTATCCCGCCGATGCGTTAAGGTTTCGTTCACCACGTTGCACCTCTTCGCCGCGTTTTTGGGAGTTGTTTTCGCTTCGTTTCAAAAAGCAAAAGAAAATTGATCAAATTGAGACAATCAGGAGCCTAGCCGTTGGCGACATGTGTCGCGATACATCGCCCTGATGCGCTCCATACGAAGGTATTTTCATCTGTGACCCAAAAAGACACATCTTCCTCGTCCATGCCAAAACCTGTTCGTAAAGCGGTGTTTCCCGTTGCCGGTTTGGGAACACGGTTCCTGCCCGCATCAAAGGCCGTCCCAAAAGAGATGCTGACCGTGGTGGACATGCCCGTGATCCAATACGCGGTGGAAGAAGCCCGCGAAGCAGGCATTGAACACTTTGTATTCGTTACCGGGCGCAACAAGGCCGTGATTGAAGACCATTTTGACATCATGCCGGAACTGCGTGACACGCTTGCAAGCCGCAATAAGACCGAGATGCTGGACGTGTTGGATCGCTACCAGCCGGATGCAGGCCGCACGAGTTTCACACGACAGCAAGCCCCCCTCGGCCTTGGTCACGCCGTTTGGTGTGCCCGTGACATCGTTGGCGACGAGCCCTTTGCGCTCCTGTTGCCCGACATGGTGATGCAATCAAAACGCTCTTGTTTGGCCTCCATGATGGACGTTTACGCCAAAACCGGCGGCAACGTTATCGCAGTGGAAGAGTGCAAACCAAAAGACGTCTCCAGCTACGGCATTGTCGCGACAGGAGCAGAGGTCGACGGCGGCTTTGAGATCACCGACATGGTGGAAAAGCCAAAACGCGAAGACGCTCCGTCCAATCTCTACATCAACGGGCGCTACATTCTGCAACCGGAAATTTTCGCCCTTTTGGAAAATCAAGAGACCGGTGCCGGTGGCGAAATCCAAGTGACAGATGCCATGCTGCGCCTGGCGAAGGACCAGCCGTTCTACGGCTACAAGTTTGAAGGCCGAACGTTTGATTGCGGCTCAAAAGAAGGCTTCATCGCCGCCAATGTCGCTTTTTCCATCGCCCGCAGCGACACGGGACCAGCCGTGCGCGAGTTGATCGAAGGACTGCTGGCAGATTAATTCCCACACAGACCTTATTGTTGCCAGCGCAAGCCGGCCCGCGCAGTAAACGCATCATAGTCTTCACCGGCGTTGGAACTGTCCACCGTCTCGTAGCCAACATTGCCGATCAGCGCCAAGTTACGGTTGAGCCGCCACTCAAAACCGGCCTGCGCCTGCAATGTGGTCTCATCCACGCCCGTTGAATCGAACTGACGCAAGGAACCCAGGAGACTGGCATTCAAGCTCAGCTGCGGGCGCAGATCATACGCCCACGCCAACTGTCCGGTATAGGTAACCGATCCGTTTTCATTTGCGGCGGTCGCGGTGGAAAAGTCAGTCGACCCGGTGGCTGTGATTGTGGTCAGACGCCGGGGCGACCAGACGAGGGATCCGTCCACAGTGAGACCTGCCAGAGTGCTGAGGGCAGCGTCGTCAAAGTCTTCAAACCGGTAGCCAACAGACGCTTCTCCGCTCCATTTTTCACCAAAGTCGACCGCAAGGCCCCCGCGCAACGCACCAATCATGCTGGAACGTTCATTGCCATTGCGATCCACAGCCTCGTCAAACTGACGCGTGCCCACACTGGCCTCAAGGAAGGGCTGCAAGGCAGGCGAAGTCTCATAGCCGACGCGAGCTGTTAGCAGGTAAAGCGTGTTGTTGCGGTCGTCCTGACTGATCGTTCCAAACCCGTTGGTCTCCACATCGCCAAAGCTCTGACGGTCAAAGGAACCGCGCAAACGCAGGTTCAAACGTCCGCCAGTGCGTTCCACTTGGGCAAACGCGCCGCCGGAATGCACAAAAGGTCGTTCGGATATGGTCGCCGTCGCAGGCAACAACAGATTGTCAGATGATGGGCTTTCTGTGGTCAGCCCATAGCTGCCGCCCAAGCGCACAAGCCATTCGCGTGAAAGATCGTGGCGGTACTCTCCACTCGCATTCAGCGTGGGGACCTCATTGCTCTCATCGCTAAAAAATGTCTGATACCCAAGCGAAATTTGACCGCGCAACTCGTGCAAAGACCAGTTGGACCGCACACTCACCTCGGCCTGGGTTTGTGAAAACGCGCTCGGTTGTCCGTCGGCGGCCGCATCCGCGTTGGACGTGTAACCAAGGGTCTGCGTCAGCACCGGGAACCAGTCAAAACTGCCGGTACGAATGCCCAAAGCGGCATAAGGATCATCTTCCGGCGTACCGCGCCGCCCTTCAATCGGTGCAACAGGGCGGTTGACCAAGGGCGTAATTTCACCGTCCGCGCCCGGCTCGCCGACTGGCTGGGCGCGGCGCGTGCGTTGATTGCCTTCGGTTTCAGGCGTGGCTGTCGTTGTCGGTTGTGCAGACAATTGCCCGCGGGTCCGCGCTGCGTCCGTTGGCAACCGGCCTCGTTGCTGGCCATCCGCGTTGTCCCGATCGGAGCGCTGATTGTCGTCGTCAAGAGCACCACCATCGGCGTCCTCAATCGGTTCATCAAAGCTCACTTCCGACGGCGCGCGCACGACGTCCGGCTGGGTCCGGTCATCGATACCATCGAGATTATCGTCCCGCAGTGGCGGTTCGCCATCGAGACCACCCCGCAGGTCAGCAAGCGTCGGGTCAGCGTCTGCCGTCTGGGCGAAGACCTGACCGTCAAATGGCCCCAAGGACGGTCCAAGCACCATTGCAGCCGCCAAGGCGCTGCCCGTCAGGAGCGCGCGCAGGCGCCATGGCAAAGGAGTGTTCGATGTCAGGAGGAACTTCAAACCGCTGGTCGCCCAATAGGAAAAGACAAAAATGGGAAGCGGGGCGGATATGAGTGCCGCCCCCTGCTCGGCATTCGCAGAGCGAGCGCCTTACCAAACTGTAAACGGGCGTGGTTAACGCTTCCTTTCGCCAAGCTTCAGTCGGGCGGGGCAAAACAGGGCTCCGCCGGACGAGCAACAGCCTTTTTCGCAATGAATTTCAGCGCTGGCAGTTTGCCTTGCGCGCCACGTGGTCTAGAAGGCGGCCATGCTAGACACACCAAAACAAACCGATCCTGTCGCATCCGCCGTCCGTACGCTGGACACGGAAATTGCCGGCCTGATTGCTCTGAAAGCCGCTTTAACCGAAGGCTTGGCCGAACCGCTGCAAAAAGCCGTTCGTACACTTGGCGGCATTTCCGGTCGTGTAATCGTCACCGGCGTCGGCAAAAGCGGGCACATCGCGGCAAAAGTAGCCGCCACATTGGCTTCAACCGGCACACCAGCTTTCTTTGTCCACCCATCAGAAGCAAACCATGGTGATTTGGGGATGATTGCCCGCGACGACGCAGTGATCGCCATTTCATGGTCTGGCGAAACAACCGAGCTGCGGGGAACGCTGGATTACTCCAAGCGCTTTTCCATTCCGCTCATTGCAATCACGTCCAACGCGCAATCCACCTTGGCGCAGCACGCCGATGTTGTTTTGGCTCTGCCGCGTGAAAAAGAAGCCTGTCCCAACAACCTGGCACCCACAACATCATCCGTTATGCAATTGTGCATGCTGGATGCAGTCGCTGTAGCCCTTTTGGAAAGCCGTAACTTCACCTCATCAGATTTCAGCATCTACCATCCCGGCGGCCAATTGGGCGCCAAGCTCACCCATGTTCGTGAGGTCATGCACACGGGAGACACCCTGCCACTGGTAGAGACCGGTACGCAGATGACGGAAGCAATCTTGCAGATATCAGAAAAAGGCTTTGGTTGCGCAGGCGTCGTCTCAAACGGGGTGTTGATTGGCATCATCACGGATGGCGACTTGCGCCGGAAACTCTCCACCAAACTGCTGGAGGAAACCGTGGACGATGTCATGAACACGTCCCCAACCACAGTAAGCCCGGACTTGCTCGCAGTTGAAGCGTTGGAACTGCTCAACAGCAAGACCATCAGCGCCCTCATGGTGGTGGACAATGAAAAGCACCCGGTCGGCATCGTTCACCTGCATGATTTGCTACGCCTAGGCGTCGCTTAACCAATATTTCTACCAATCTAGAAAATATCGAGGCGCGTCACTATATACGTCAAAAGGAGATTTGAATGGGCCTTGAGATTTTCGAATTCGTAATACTGGCATTTTTGTTCGCAATCATCGTCTTCATATTGATGATGGTCAAAATTGTCCCACAGGGCTTCCATTATACTCTGGAACGATTTGGAAAATACGAACGCACCCTCAGGCCCGGTCTGAACTTCATCATCCCGTTTTTTGAGTCCATCGGCACAAAAATGAACATGATGGAACAGGTGCTCGACGTACCGACCCAAGAGGTAATCACCCGCGACAACGCCACTTGCAGTGTGGACGGGATCACGTTTTTCCAGGTGTTGGACGCCTCCAAGGCCGCCTATCAAGTGAGCCAGTTGGAACTCTCGATCCTCAATCTCACCATGACCAACCTGCGCACCGTGATGGGCTCCATGGACTTGGACGAACTGCTGTCAAAGCGTGATGAGATCAACGCGCGCATCTTGCATGTGGTTGATGATGCCGTGTCGCCTTGGGGCATCAAGATGACCCGTATTGAGGTGAAAGACATCAACCCCCCAACAGACATTGTGGACGCGATGGGGCGTCAGATGAAAGCAGAACGGGAAAAGCGGGCTTTGGTCCTAGAAGCCGAGGGGGAGCGACAGGCCGCGATCCTGCGTGCAGAAGGCGAAAAGCAATCACAAATCCTGCAAGCCGAGGGCGAAAAAGAAGCCGCGTTCCGCGACGCCGAAGCGCGGGAGCGTTTGGCACAGGCGGAGGCGGAAGCGACGCGTATGGTGTCCGACGCCATTGGCGACGGTAACTCGCAGGCGATCAACTACTTCGTTGCGCAAAAATACACCGAAGCGCTGCAAACCATAGGATCGGCCGACAATCAAAAGGTCATCATGATGCCGATGGAAGCGACGGCACTAATTGGCTCTTTGGCTGGCATGTCCGAAATTGCGAAGGCAACCTTTGGCAAGGACGACCACCCAAACCAAAATGAACAGGGCCCGTGGGACGGAGGGGCTTCAATAGGAGGTCGAAAATGATCAGCGATCTTCTCACGAGTCTCGGTCCCTGGAACTGGCTGTTGCTGGGCTTTATCTTCTTGGGTCTGGAAATGCTGGTACCGGGCGTCCTGCTCATGTGGCTGGGCTTCGCAGCTCTCATCATCGGCGCCCTCTCGCTCATGCCCTTTGCCGACATCGCATCATGGACATGGCAGTTACAAACCGTGGCCTTTGGCATCCTATCTGCCGTCTTGGCCTATACGGGAACGCGCATGTTCCCACCCACCGGACATGATGGCAAAGAAGACGCCTTTGCCGACCCCCTCACCCGCTTCACCGGAGCGGAAGTCGAACTCTTGGCCGAAGGCTCCAACGAAGTGGACCGGGTTCATCTGGGAGATTCTGTGTGGCGTGTGCGCAAGACCGGCCTGCCTGCGGGCACAAAGGTGCGGGTCACCGGCCATGAAGATGGTGTTCTGCTTGTGGAGCCAATCGAAAAATCCGCTTAAGCCTTAAGCTTCATCGGAGAGAATGTGCGGTAACAATACCCGCATGAGCAAGATGCAAACCAGCGCAAACACAGACTGAAAAACCAACGCAGGGACAGCCGTCACATGGAACGTCGACAAAATCTCTGGTGCCAGCACCATCACCGTGCCCGTCGCTAAACAGCCAAGCGCTATTGACGCCAGCAAAGTGCCACCGCGCCAAGCGGCCAGCGTGAGAAAAAAGACTGACGGTACAAACCAGAGCAACGGCCCAAGTTCACTCAGGATCCAGACAATCCGTTCCATCAGTGAGCAACCGTAGGGTCGGAAAAGATCAAACCCAGCCCAGCAATTCGCGACGCACTATGTGTTCAATCAGGTCCATACCGTGCTGCCCGTCGTTGAGACACGGGATATGGCTGAACATCTCTCCGCCATTGTCCTCAAACTCTTCGCGGACCTCGCCGTTGATCTCTTCCAGCGTTTCCAAACAATCGGAAGAAAATCCCGGGTTCATCACGCAGATGCGCTTGATCCCATCATGAGCCAACCTTTCGACCGTCTTATCGGTATAAGGTTGCAGCCACTCTTGCGGACCAAACCGCGACTGGAAGGTGGAAATCAAAAAACCGTCCTCCCAACCCATATGCTCCTTCAAGAGACGCGATGTCTTGAGGCAATGGCAGTGGTAAGGATCACCCTTCTCAAAATAGCTCTTGGGAATACCGTGATAGGAAGCAACAATGTGCTCCGGCTCAAAGTCCAGTGACGCCAGATGCTCGTTGATCGATTTACCCAAGGCTTCGATATAAGCCGGATCGTCGTGATAGGCCGGCACCGAACGGACAGCCGGCATCCAGCGCATTTTCATCAAGGCTTCAAACGTCTTGTCATTCACCGTTGCAGTCGTCGTAGCGGAATATTGCGGGTAGAGCGGAAACACCAAAATACGCTCACAACCCTTTTCCTTCAAAGCCTCCAAACGGCTCTTAATGGAAGGATTCCCGTAGCGCATGCCCCAATCGATTTCGAGATTGGGGATGGCCGCCAGACGCTCGATCAATTGGTCCGACTGCGACCGTGTGAACGTGCGCAGAGGCGACTCATCTTTTTCCTTGTTCCAGATTGACTCGTACAAGGCACCGGAGCGTTTCGGCCGCGTGTTGAGAATAATGCCGTTGAGCAAGGGCCACCACAACACTCGCGGAAGCTCGATCACCCGCTTGTCGGACAGAAACTCTTTGAGGTAGCGACGCATGTTCTTTTTGTCATGGCCATCGGGCGTACCCAAATTGACCAGCAAAATGCCGACTTTACCGAAATTGACCTTGGGATGGTCGTGCGGAAAGTGTTCTGCCGTGGTGTCACGCACAAAAGCACTTGATTTATAGACCATATTCATCCGGCTCACTCCAAAGATCGCACGGCTCCCGCTCTGCACTTAACGTGACCGCCTGCTCCGTTCAACCAATCAGTATGTTACTTTGTGTCGCGACACCGCGATACGGGCGTGATCCACAGGGCCGCAGATCAGCAGGTGACGGCCTGTCACACCCATGCAATGGTACTGACCAATGCACCAGCCAGCTTCGTTCCAGCCCCGCTCAGGAGACCACACCATGATACACAATCCCCTCAAAACTGTGGCCGCCGCCGCACTCGGCCTCGGGCTTAGCCTGTCCGTCAGTGCGGCAGCCTTCGCCCAGGAACTCGTCAATGTCAGCTTCATCGTTGCAAGCGACATGGACACGATGTCCGGCAAAAAACGCGGCGGCGCAGCCCGCCTCGCAGCGGTGGTCAAGGGCGAGCGCGCCAAGGGCGGCAACAGCATATTCGTGTTTCCCGGCGACCTGTTGTCACCGTCCATTCTGGCCGGCTTCGATAAGGGCGCCCATATGGTGGAACTCATGAACATGATGCCGCCGGACATCTTTGTTCCCGGCAACCACGAATATGATTTTGGGGCCGAAGTCTTCATCCAGCGCATGAATGAGGGCAATTTCACAACGCTGGCGACCAACACCCGCTTTGAAGACGGCAGCAAAATTCCGGGCTTTCAAGACACCAAAGTCTTCGAATTCGACGGGATCAAGATCGGCGTCATGGGCATGACCACGCCTGACACAGTTTCAATTTCCAGCCCTGGCAGCATCGTGTTCGATGATGTGTTGGAGACCGCACAAAAAACTGCTGATCAGCTCCGCGCTGATGGTGCCGACATGGTTGTCGCCGCGTTGCACACATCTCAGAAGGTTGATTTCGACGTCCTGTACCGCTCCGGCGCGGACGTTGTTCTGTCGGGCCATGACCACAACCTTCATATCTTCTTCGATGGCCGCAACGCCTTGGTCGAATCGAAGGAAGAGTCTGAATACGTGGTCATCATGGATGTGGAGTTCGAAATCGGCGAAAGCCGTGGCCAGCGCCGTGTCCGCTGGTGGCCGAACTACCGCATCATCGATACGGCCAAAGTGACGCCGGACCCCGAAGTCGCGGCCAAGGTGGCCAGCTACGAAACGACGCTTTCCAAAGAACTCGATGTGGAACTCGGCAAATCAGAAATCGAGCTAGACACGCGCCGCGCGTCCGTTCGCAGCGGCGAAAACGCATTTGGAAACTTAGTTGCAGACGCCATGCGCGATGCCGTGAGCGCCGATGTGGCTTTCACCAACGGAGGTGGCATACGCGGCAACACAGTTTATGACGCAGGCCACACCCTGACACGTCGCGATGTCCTGTCGGAACTGCCCTTCGGCAACGGCACAGTGAAGCTGGAGGTGTCCGGCGCAACTTTGATGAAAGCATTGGAACACGGCTACGCCAGCGCTCCAGAGGCTGCAGGCTCTTTCCTGCACGTCTCCAACATCAAAGCCACCATCGACACCACAAAGGAAGCGGGCAGCCGCGTGATGGATGTCATGATCGGTGGAGAGCCGATCGACATGGCCAAAACCTACACGCTCGCAACCAACGATTTCATGGCGCGTGGCGGGGACGGCTATTCCATGTTGCGGGAAGGCAAGACCCTCATTGACGCCGACAGCGCCAAGCTGATGGCCAATGATGTAATGGTCATGGTGCGCAAACTCGGTGGCGTAACGACGGGCATTGATGGTCGTTTGACCGTCAAATAGGCCTTAGACAGAGCCCAAACGATTCTGCCCCGGCGGAAACGGATTTCGTAAACAAGCCGCCCTTTGTGACACGATGTTACAGAGGGCGGCTTTTTATTGGCGATTGTCCGAGTGGAACGTCAATTCGAAGACTGAACCGGACCCAATCAGGTCTCGTAATCGCGCTCGTCTGAAATCACCTTGCCATCATTGGGCAGGCTATCGACCAGTTCCACCGCGCAGCTCAGCTTGGTGGTGGCTTTCAGTGTTTCGGAGATAGCAGCACTGTCCAGTCCTTCACCTGTGACCATCAGGGTCATGGTGTCCTGATCGCCTTGGCGCGAAACAACCAAACGAACCCCCGTGACACCGGTATGGGCCTTGCGCACCTGGTCCACCTGTTTGGGATCAACAAACATGCCCTTCACCTTGGTGCGTTGGTCAGCACGTCCCATCCAACCTTTGATGCGCATATTGGTGCGACCGCAGGGCGATGGTGCTTCAATAAGGGCAGACAGATCTCCCGTACCAAACCGCACCAGCGGGTAGGCGGAGGAGAAATTGGTCACGACCAATTCACCAACTTCACCGGGAGCAACCGGATCATCCGTTCCTGGACGCACGATCTCGACAATCAGATCCTCGTTGACCACCATGCCATCGCAGAGCGTGTTGCCATTGAGGGTCTCGTAAGCGATCACGCCAAGGTCCGCCGTGGCATAGGCCTGTAAAACCTGCACACCACGCTCGGCATAGTCCGCACGCATGGATGGAAACAACGCGCCACCGGAAACAAGCGCCAGCTTAATGGAACTCAAGTCCGCGCCCATTTCAGCGGACCGGTCCAACAGAACTTTGAGATAATCGGGCGTACCAACATAGCCCACGGGCTTGAGGGCCGCTGCGGCCTCCACCTGCATGTCCGTGTTGCCGATCCCGGCTGGGAAGACTGTGCAGCCCAAGGCGCGCAGCCCTTCATCGAGAATAAATCCTCCAGGTGTCATGTGATAAGACAAGGCGTTGTGCACCACGTCGCCGGATCGGAAACCGGCTGCAAACAAAGCACGCGCCGCTAACCACGGATCAGCACCAAGACCTTGCGGCTCCCAAATCGGACCGGGGGATAGAAACACCCGTGTGCCAGCAAGCTCCGACAGGTTGGCGAACCCACCAAAAGGAGGATTGGCACTCTGGGCTTCCATCAATGCGGCTTTTCGCAGGACCGGCAGGGACGCCAAAACCTCACGGGAGGTGATGGCGCTTAAATCATGACCCGCAAGGTGGTTCGCCAAACCGGGCGACGTTTCAATGGCTTTGACGAGATGCTGTGGCAGGGCTGCAAATAGCGCAGATTCCCGGGCAGATGCCTCTTGCGTTTCACGGGTCTCGAACACGTCCACCATCGTCAGTCTCACCTTAAAATCCTGACCCAGCGTGCTAGATCAACCAAACTCATGATTGCACTGGCAACATAGGTGAAAGCAGCGGCCTTGAGAACGCGGCGGGCGTCAGCAATATCCGCCTCCCCCAGATAGTTCCCCTCTTCCAAGATCGGCAAAGCTTTACCGAAACTGGCATCATACTCCACCGGCAAGGTCACGAGATGAACCACGATACGGACGGCCAGGAGGCTGACGCCGAAGGCCACCAGCGCAAAAAACGCTGCTGGCGTGCGCACAACAACCGCAAGAACCGGAGCGGCCAAAAAGAAGATCGAGGCAATACGGTCCGTCACCATGGCCAGTTTTACCAAACGCTGGCGCATCATCAGGCCCCGCTCCGCGTTGAAATGCTGCATCGCATGACCAACCTCATGGGCAGCAACCGCAACCGCCGTCAGCGAGGGCTGGTTGAAGTTATCAGCGCTGAGCCTAACCATACGGGTTTCAGGGTCGTAGTGATCGCCTTTATCAGTTATCTCGACGCCCACGCCAGTTAAGCCATAGTGGTCCACCAGATGCTGGGCGAGTTCACCACCCGTGCCGGGAAAATCAGTCCGCTCTCCGCCGTGGCGCTGCATTTCCCGTCGCACCCAATATTGTGGCCACAGGATGAGACCCAACACCAAAAGCGAAACGAGAATGCCGAGAATTGCCATGGTCAGCCCTGCTCCATCGCGATGGACTTATACGCCGCGATGGACTGCAACACCGTCTCTACACCGGCGTCGAGGGGTTCAAGGTCGATCACAAACCCGGGTTCGCCACGGTTTGTCTTTTGGACAGCAACAGTGCGGACAGCAGCATCCGGCCAGAGATAGACCGCAAGACGAAACTCATTCTCTGCCCGTTGCAATCGCAAGTCCTTGATCGCATCCCACGGCACAGCCTGTGAAGAGAATCGGGCATCAAACAAACCGTCCGGTCGTGCTGCAACGACAATCTCACGTCGCAAATACCGCCAGATCATGGCTGCGGAACAAAAACTGAAAAATACAATTCCAGCGATTGAGGTGACCAAAAACACGTTTTGAACACCCGCCAGACGACTGAACAACCACACCAAAAAACAGACGATTGCAGTCAGGCCCAAAGCGGTGACCACGGAGACCTGAAAAGAGGATTGGGAATAGCGGTATTGCGATGCCATACCTGCAATTAAGGGGCTGACCGACGGTTTTACAACTGCGGCGCGCAGTCAGGACCGGACAAATTTCATTCACAAACCAGGTACGGGTTTTTGCGGCCCTTCGACCGCCCTCGATCGAAATGCAGATGGGTGGCATGGGCCGCGTTCGACCCTGGACCAAGAACGGTTGTGAAAGGACCACATGCGGCCGCACGCACCGCGCTTTGAAAGGCGGCCTCGTCGTCCGCCAATTGATCACCGGACACCACCGATTGCCGGCTGCCATCGGAAAACTCAAAAGCCGCAATGTCCACACCGTCGCCAAACGCGTGTTCAGACAGTTTGCCAAAAACCGCATTGTTCCGGCGGCGACATGCAAAACCCTGCCCCGTCACGACTTTGGTTAAAGTGCGGTCGCGGTGTTTTTTGGCAAGGTCTTGCGCCGGACCGGACACGAACTGGGCAAGTTTGAGAGCAAAAGCGCAATCAAGGGTCAACTGGTTGCCAAACGTGACCGGAGTAGAGCCCAGCGTGGACTGCAGAACCACGGGGTCGGGGATCACGCAATAGGGGTCATCGATCGGCGGAGCATCAGTCAACTGAAACACCGCCACGGTTTTCAACTCGGCACGGCACGCCATGTCAGCTTCCGGCGGGGGTGGAAGCGGTCCACGCCGTTGCGTTTCGTTTTGCTGTTCGTTTTGTGACGTTATCACCCCGCCCGGCTGGGTGGGGTTAGCCGACACGGCGCTTGGACCGCTCGGACGAAAATAGGGTGTTGGCACTTGCCATTCCAAGGCGCGCAACTCCAGACCCACCTCGCGTTCGTCGGCGGCAACAGTGCTTGCCAAAGCCCAAGAGCAGGCGAAGAGATATATGAGAGACTGGAGATTACCACGCATCATAGGCACGAAAACTGCGCGCATTCGATGGCCAACATGTGGCCACGAGTGAACAGCCTTTGAGCTTAGGCCAGCCAGCGCTTACGACGCTTATAGTGCTTCACGTCCTTGAAGCTCTTGCGACCCTCACCACCCACGCCGAGGTAAAACTCTTTCACATCTTCATTTTCGCGCAGCGCGGAGCCTTCGCCGTCCAACACCACGCGCCCGGATTCCAAAATATAGCCATAGGTGGCGTATCG
Source organism: Pseudomonadota bacterium (assembly GCA_039815595.1). Taxonomy (GTDB): domain Bacteria; phylum Pseudomonadota; class Alphaproteobacteria; order Rhizobiales; family Rhizobiaceae; genus Pseudahrensia. The sequence goes on from JBCBYZ010000027.1 coordinate 24,611, forward strand.
CAGCGCGATATTGGTGTTTTGTTCCGCCAGCAAAAACGAAACACCCTCTTGGCTGTTGAGTTTTTGCACGATCTCAAAAATCTCTTCCACCAATTGGGGTGCAAGGCCCATGGAAGGCTCATCCAGCAGAATCATTTCCGGCTTGGACATCAAAGCGCGGCCAATGGCCGTCATTTGTTGCTCACCACCGGAGGTATAACCGGCCTGAGAGGAGCGACGCTCCTTGAGCCGTGGAAAATAGGTGTAGACCATCTCCAGATCATCTTTGATCGCGGATGCACCATCGCGGCGGGTGAAAGCCCCGGTGAGCAGGTTCTCTTCCACGGTGAGATGGCCGAAACAGTGACGGCCCTCCATCACCTGAATGCACCCGCGCCGCACCAGATCGTTGGGCGACAGGGACTGAACCTCTTCGCCCTTGAACAGAATATTGCCCTTGGTCACATCCCCGCGCTCTGCGCCCAGCAGATTGGAAATTGCCTTCAGGGTGGTTGTCTTGCCTGCGCCGTTGGCACCCAGGATCGCAACAATACCACCGCGCGGCACCATCAACGACACACCCTTCAACACAAGGATCACATGATCATAGATCACCTCGATATTGTTGACCTCGAGGATCGTCTCGGCAGGTTGAATTTCAGCAGCAGTGGACATGGAACATTCCCGGTTCAAAAGTCATTTCCCCCCGCTTGCGCGGGGAGAAACTGAGGAGCCCAAACCCGTAGGAGTAAGGCCCGTAAGATCGACGGATCAGGTTAACCGCAAGCCGTTAGCCGCAGGTTTGGCCTTTCCATTCCGGCTTGTCGGAAATGTAGTTGGCAGCAGCTTCTTCAAGCAGCGGACGCACCACATCAGTCATGGGTGGGATCGGATCACTGATTTTTTCCCAGTCGGAACCATTCCACTGCTGGATGAACACGCCGCCAGCACCTTCATGGTCCTTACAGGAGCCTTTGATCGCACCCGTAAAGTTGGCCAAACCAAGTTCTGCCAAACGAGCATCGGAAAGGTCGATGTTTTCGAGACCCAGACGGACATCTTCACCGGTGACGTTTGCCTTACCGGTCATCTTTTGTGCCACCGTAATGGCTTCAGCGATGATAACCGCGTTAAACAGACCACGGTTATAGAGCACGTCACCCACTTTATCGGGATCGGATTTGCTCTTACCGGCATCAACGACATATTTTTTAACATCTTTGAGCGCCTGGAACTCGGTTCCAACACCTGAGAAGTTGGCCGCTTTGTAGCCCTTACCAGGTGCACCGACCGGATCGAGGTCAGCGTGCGCCCCGGCCCACCAGTTGCCGATGAACTTATCGAGCGGAAAGCGGATCTTGTTGGCTTCGCGGATAGCGGTCGCGTTCATAGCGCCCCAACCCCACATGACCATCCAGTCAGGACGCTCTTTACGAACGTTGAGCCACTGGGACCCTTGGTTCTGCATGTCCTTACCGGCAACAGGGAAACCAACCCATTCAAAGCCGAGCTGTGGAGCGAGTTTGTCGAGCAACGGAATAGGCTCGCGACCGTAACCGGCATCGAGATAGAGGAAGCCGATTTTCTTACCCTTTAGACCACCATTGGCATCGATATATTTCAGGATCGATGACATCTGGCTCCAATAACCCGTTGGGTATGTGAAGGTCCAAGGGAAGGTTTCACCCACACCGGCAGCGGAAAGGCCATAGCCCATGGAAAGGACCGGGATTTTATCGACCGGTGCCTTAGCGATCAGCTGCAGCGTGATGCCTGTGGACCATGGGAAGTAGACGAGAGCGCCTTTATCCTTGGTCGCTTCATAGCACTCAACGCCTTGTTGCGCCTTGTAGCCGGTCTCGCATTCTTCGACGTTGACCTTCACGCCGCCAATGCCACCGTCGCGCTCGTTGAGCATGGTGAAATAGTCGGCCACGCCATTGGCTAGCGGAATACCACCACCGGCAAACGGTCCTGTGCGATATGTGAGTGACGGGATGTACAGCTCGTCCGCCTGCGCGGTGCTGACGATACCTGCCGTGGCCACAACGGCTGCGGCGGCACCTACAATCAGGGACTTCATTTTCATAGTTTTCCTCCTTGTTGACGCTGCGGCGCCAAGATTTTTTTGACGCAGTTGCGTCAGGCAGTTGGGTGCGGATGCACCGGGTTTGAAACCGTGCGTTAGTGTCGATCCATCGGCGTGGTTTCAGCCGCAACCAGCCTCCCAGCCGGTCTTGATGAACCGTGTCACCCTTTCCTCAAGAGTAAGGGAACGGCCAGTTTCTCAGCTTCTCCTTTGTGATCTGCCACAGCCGGGCGAGGCCATGGGGTTCCACGATCAAGAAGAAGATGATCAAGGCTCCGATCAGCATACGCGAAATATGGTCCGTGGTGGAAGCGTCCATCGCAATCCCCAAAACATCCGGCAAGGCGCGCATCATAATCGGCAGCATGTAAATGAAAGCGGCCCCCAAAAAGCAGCCGATCAATGAGCCCATGCCACCGATGATCACCATGAACAGAATTTGGAAGGACTGGTTGATATTGAAGCTTTCAACTTCCGCAGCGCCTAGCCACATGAAAACCATCAACGCACCGGCCACGCCGCACAGATAAGACGACATGGCGAAGGCCGAGAGTTTCGCGTTGAGCGGTTTTATGCCCATCAATTCAGCCGCAATATCCATATCGCGGATCATCATCCAGGAGCGCCCGATGCGCCCGCGAATAACATTGGATGTGATCCAGGTGAGGAATATCACGAGGGCCAGAACCACATAATACCGCGCCATAGGCGAGGCTGCGGGGCCGGTGATTGCCACGCCCAGAAGCTCCCGCTGCGGCACTTCAATCGCACCGGATTCGTTATAATTGTAGAGCCAAGCGACCCGGATGAATGCCCATTCCAGAAAGAACTGCGCCGCCAGCGTAGTGATCGCGAGGTAAAGCCCCTTGATCCGAAGGCTCGGCAGACCGAACAAAATGCCCACACCTGCCGCAAAAAACCCGGACAGCAAAACGTGAACGATAATGTTCACATCGGGAAAGATCGTCGCGAGCTTGTAACAGGAGTAAGCCCCCACCCCCATGAAAGCGCCCGTGCCCAGCGACAGCTGGCCCGCATAACCGGTCAACACATTCAGCCCCATCGTGGCCAAGGCGAAGATCAGGAAGGGGATCATCAACGTTTGCAAGAAGAAGTCACTGCCGAACACCGGCAGCACAAAGGCCGTCGCGATGATCAACCCAAGCCCGATCCGATCCTGCAGGATGGGAAAGATGGACTGATCGGCGGCATAGCTCGTTTTGAACTGCCCGGCTTCACGATAAAACATGGATCACACCCTCTCGATGATCTTTTCGCCGAACAGGCCTTGCGGACGAAACAACAGAAAGATGAGCGCCAGCACATAGGCAAACCAAGCTTCAACACCGCCGCCGAAGAGCGAGCCCCAATAGACCTCAAACACTTTCTCACCGATGCCGATGATCAACCCGCCCACAATCGCCCCGGGGATCGAGGTAAAACCGCCCAGTATGAGAACCGCCAGCGCCTTCAGCGCGATCACTTCCAGCGCGAACGACACATCAGAGCGGGCACCCCACATGATGCCCGTGACGAGTGCCACGATACCGGCGGCGAACCAGACGATCACCCAGATTTGGTTGAGCGAAATACCAACGGACAGCGCCGCTTGGTGATCATCCGCCACCGCGCGCAAGGCACGCCCGATGCGGGTTTTGGAGAAAAACACCGCAAGGCCGGCCACCATCAAGACGGCGATAACGACGGCTGCAATATCGATGTGCTGGAACGTAACACGGAAATTGTCATACGGCTCCCAATCCGTAACTCCGGTCGGCAGGCCCAGTTCCGTGGTGATCATGGACTGCGGTTCACCGCCAAAAATCGTCTCGCCCGCCCCTTGCAAAAACAGGGTCAAACCGATCGTGGCCATAAGCAGGATCGCGTCCGGCTGCCCCACAAGGGGTCGCAGCACCACCCGCTCGATGCCAACGGCTAATAATCCCATCAGCGCGATTGCAAGCAGCAGGGCCAGCCAGGCCGGAACACCAAACTTGGTATGGAGTGACACCAATGCCAGCGCCGCAAACACAACCATAATGCCTTGGGCAAAGTTGAAGACGCCCGACGCCTTGAAAATCAACACAAAGCCCAGCGCGATCAGCGCGTAGAGAATGCCCGACACAAACCCTTCCCAAAGCGTCTGCAAAAACAGATCGGGGATGTCCGCCATGAGCACAAATGGCTCAACAAAAATGCTATTGATAAGTTCCATACCGCGCGATCAACTCCCGGTCTGCTGGGTTGGAGGTACGGCCACTCCAGACAGCAAGTCCGGATACAATTGAGTGACTCCCAAAAAGATCAGGCCGAACGCGATGATGTACCGGATCCATGCCGGCACAATCAAAAGCGCCAGTCCTGCCCCGATCAAAATGCCGGGCGAATAAGACTGCAATTGTCCAAGAATGGCTTCCATCAGTGGGGCACTCCCAAATAGGCGTCGATAACTTCCTGGCTCGCCTGAACCTCTTCCGGCTGCCCGTCGGCGATCTTTTTGCCGTAATCCAACACGACGACACGGTCGGCCAAGTCCATCACCACGCCCATGTCATGTTCAATCAGCGCGATGGTGGTGCCAAACTGCTGGTTCACCTCCACGATGAACCGGCTCATGTCTTCTTTTTCTTCCAGGTTCATGCCCGCCATGGGCTCGTCCAACAGCAGCAGGTCGGGTTCAAGAGCCAAAGCGCGACCAAGCTCCACACGTTTTTGCAAGCCATAAGGCAGTTTGCCCACCGGTTGGCGCCGGATGTGTGCGATTTCCAGAAAGTCGATGATCTCCTCCACCTTCTCGCGGTGGACAATCTCCTCGCGCTGCGCCGGTCCGCGATAAAACATTTGCCAGAAGAAGTTACTGTTCATCTTCAACGAGCGCCCGGACATAATATTGTCCAGCGTCGACATGCCCTTAAACAAAGCCACGTTTTGGAACGTGCGGGCGATACCGGACGCCGCAGCTTCGTATGGCTTCATCTTGCGCCGTTGCTCACCGCGAAACGTGATCGTGCCTTCCTGCGGATGATAAAACCCGTTGATGACGTTTAGCATGGACGTCTTGCCCGCACCGTTCGGCCCGATGATCGCGCGAATTTCCCCTTTGACAATATCAAAAGAGATATCCTTGATCGCCGTCACCCCGCCAAACCGCAGCGTGACATTGTCCACTCGAAGCAATTCCGCACCCGGAGCAATCCCGTCATCCGGCGCGTGCAGCGTTGTATCATGAGCGTTCATTCCGCCGCCTCGTTTTCCGTGACTTTCCATTGCTTGTAACGCTCACAGGTTTTCTCCCTGACCCATTCCACTTCGTAATCAGCGGATGCGCTGATGCCAAAGTCAGCTCCAACACTAAACTTCTGCTTAGTGACGTCTGGTGACAATAAATTTTCGCACAGTTCAATTACTAGGGAGCTCGACATCGATTTGAAACGCTCTACGATACGTTTTTGAAATTCCTCCATACTTCTAATAGGTATATCTGTAATAGAAGATACATTTTGATATTTTAAAAGTGATTCGTGTTGAATGTAATTTTCGAAAAAAGACAATTCTTCGTTCGCAGCGGATTGTATATTCAATTCTTTCGCGCCAAGAAGGAAAGCTAGCATTGGTTGCATTTCCAACCCGCTAAATCGGG
>JBCBYZ010000144.1:0-7979 GCA_039815595.1 Pseudomonadota bacterium
ACGGCGCCGTCCCGCCAGGCGTACACCGTCAGCGCGTGGTCGTCGTCCTGGCCGGCCACCGCCAGCAGCTTGCCGCACGGCGAGAAGCGCGCGGCGCTGCCGGCGCGCGCGCCCGCCATCAGCGAGAGCCGCCGCTGCACCGTCGCGAAGAGCTCGCCGCCCGGGTGCCGCGCCAGGGCCGTGATCTCGTCCGTGTGGTCCGCCACGTAGCGCTGCGTCCGCGTCGCCTTGTCGAACACCACGGCCACGCACGCCGCGGGGTACACCACGCGGCCGGCGCCGTCGTAGCGCACGTTGTCCCGGCACGCGTCGCACGAGTAGCCGTGCACCCACTCCAGCCGCAGGTCGTCCGCCAGCGTCGTCGCCGCCGCCTTGTCGTCTTCTTCTGCGGCTGCGGCGTTCACTACGACCCAGTCCTTGGTGGCCGCGAAGGCGTCGCGGCCGTCGAATTCGCGTTCCAGCTCGCAGCGCAGCGCGTCGTCGTCGCGCCGCGCCGCCAGGAAGACGCGGGACTTGTCCGGATAGTCGAGGCTCGCGCCGTCGCGGAGCACCCTGTCGTTTTCGGGGTCGTACTCGACGAGAATCGGTCTGTGCTCGTCTGCGTCTTCGTCCTCGTCTTCCTCGTCGTCCGGCGGCTCGTCCTCGGCCGCGGCCTCGTCGCCCTGGGCGTCCTCTTCCCCGGCGACGACGGCCCACTCCAGCACGCAGCCGTCGGCGCCGCCGGCCGTGAGCAGCGTGGCCTCGTCGCGGAACGCCACGGCCACCACGCCCGGCGCGTGGCCGACCAAAGACACGTACGGCGCCTCCGCGAGGCACGGCCACTCGAACAGGTGCACGGCGCCGTAGGCGTCGGCGCACGCGAGCACCGCGCCCTGCCGCGAAAAGACCGTCAAGTCGCGCGGATCGCTCTCGTACACCGCAACTGGCGCGGGCGTTTGCGGAAACCCGATCAGCTTTGTCAGCGTGAAGTTGGATGGCAAAGCCGATTCCAGTTCTGTGCCAATACGGTTGGCCTCTGCCTCAGAGGTGGTGTCACCTTGCACGAACACGGATGTGTCCGACAGACGTCCGACGCCTCCGCTCAACTGCCCCACGGCTTTGGTCACCGCGCTGGTAGCTGCAGTGTAATTGGCAGGCGCGCCAAGTGCGAGCGTCTGGGAATCAGAAACCGTACCACCGATTGCAGCTTCCGCTGCAGCCACGTTGGCCGCCTGAATGGCCTCCGCTGGTGCTGAACCGGCCATAAGCGTGGAGTTGGTGCCGCGCGTGATTGACCAGACATATGGAGAGACGGTGGGCAGGGCTGGAATAGCGACAGCCTCCGCCTTTGGCGCAACTTGGGGTTCGGGCTCTGGTTCTGGCAATGGGAAGGAGATGCGGCTGGTCAGGCGGAAGTTCTCCGGCTTTGCGGCATTCAAATCGGCTTCGATCTGCGCAGCCTCTTCCTCGGATGATGCTCTGCCTTGCACCAACATGTTGCTGCCGGTGAGACGCGCCAGACCGGGCTCCAGTTTGGCAACCCCGGAAATGGCCACTGCAACGGCGTTGCCAAAGTTTGCCGGTTCCCCCGACGCCACGCGCTGCCGGTCTTGCACAGCGCCCGCGATAACAGACCGTGTGGCAGCCGCATTGACGTTTCCGACGCCGCGAGTTGGCACGAAACCACCAATGGTTGCGCCGTCACCCGTTTTTTCCAATGACCAAGAGTAAGGCGTGACAGCGGCTGGCAGAATAGCCCGCTCTCCCCATGCGCCTTCGGAAAGGTCGTCAGCGATGGCGGCTTGCGCTTCTTCGTAGCTCAGCACCGTACTGGCATCGCCTTTTACAGACAGCGCATCATTTAGGAGGGACGTTTCACCATCTTTCACGAAGCCAAGGACAGACAGACCTTTTCTAGCGTTTGCCAGATAGCCGTCAGGCGCTCCGCGAATGATTGTCATGCGATTAACGATTGTCGCATCGGGGTTCAGCGCCTTGGCGTGAGCCGCAACATTGTCCCGTGCGACGCGCGTTGGAGCCATGCCACCCAACACCACAGAGGTCGGCGTTTTCTTTGCACTCCAAGTATAATCACCACTCACCATGGGGGGCAAAATGTTGGCTGTCAGATTGGAGGGGTCTCCCTCCAAACCAGCGGCCACATAACGTTGCGCAGCCATGTATGCGCCTGACGTGCTGGCCACACCCGCAATGGATGCGTTGCGGTCCGTCAGACCAAGCGTGGCTTCACTAAAGCGTGGCAGGCCAACGATAATCCCAGCCGTCAAAGCCGTGAAATCCGAAGGCGCACCCGCTGCAACCTTCATCTCGTCCACAACGGTTGCGCGGGGCAATGCGGACTGGACCTGGCCTAGGACAGTGGCGCGCGCCGCTGCATTGGGCACATAACCGTTCAGCGTCACGGTCCCATCCTTAAGGTCAGCGCCCCAAGTGTAGGGAGAGAGGGTTGGAGGCACGATATTGCTGCTCGCCACCGTCAAATCAGAGGGTGGTGACTGCAAAGCACCTGTCGCCGCAGTGAATGTATCCAAGCTCGATGAAACCCCATCAACTGCAAGGGTAGCGTCGCTTAATGATACAGAACCGTTTGAAAAACGCGGCAACTGGTTCAGCGCGAAACCTGTGTATTCGGGGAACGAGGCACCCGCGCCCGCGGCAATGTTCATGCCATCGGCAATTTCGGCGTTGGGCAAAGCTGCTCTGACTTGGTCGACAATCGTCGCGCGTGTGTCTTCGTTTGGCACAAAACCAGAAAGCGCCACGCTGGTGCCGTCATAATCCGCTTTCCAAGTGTAAGGTGAAACCGTCGCCGGTTTGATATCGGAGGACGCCAATGCCAATCCGGCTGGTAGCGTCCCGGCCAATGCGGCGTTGGCGGCATTGAAATCGGCGGCTGTTTTGGACACACCCGACACGTTTAGCCCCAAGTCGTTCAGCGACACCTCACCGCTGGAAAAACGGGTGAGTTGTTCCAAAGCAAAGCCACCGCCTTGTTGAAACGCATCATCCGCGCCACTTGAGAGCACCTGTTCATCCAGCACTTCCGCGTCCGGCAGAGCCGTTGAGGCTGCCGCGACGAGAGCAGATTTCACGTCTGCAGTTGGAACGGAGCCACCCAAGACGACCTGGCTACCATCATATCGCGCGTTCCACCCATAGGGCGATTGAACGGGTGGCGTAATGTCTTTTAGGGACAACGTCGCGCCGTCCGGCAACGCGCCATCCAACGCGGCGTTGACTGCAGCAAACGCTTCGCGATCTTTGGCGATACCAGAGACGCTTAAGTCCATGTTTTCCAAGCTCATTTCACCGCTGGTCAGCCCGTTTAGCTGGGCAAACCCGAAGCCGCTTGCCGGCACCAAAGCTTCCGGTGCACCGCGCGCCATCTCGGTGTTGTCCGTCACGGTGACACCTGGAAGTGCGGCGCTTGCCGCTGCAACAATCTCAGCACGAACCGTTTCGCTTGGGACGAAGCCGGTTAGGTCAACGGAATTCCCATCACGACGTGCGCGCAGCATATACGGGCTTTGAATGGCCATGAGGTTTGAGCCGTCGGCCACGATGCGCACATCGTGGGCCTCGTCGGTCAGGAACTGCGCTTCTGATTGGGCAGCCTCGCTGGGCGCGGCTCCCGATACGGTTGCATCACGCCCATCCATCGTCACGGTGGCCCAGCTTTGACCTTGCGCTTGAAGCGAGGCTTCGGCCCGCGCCTTCAACTCGGTTTGAATGTCAGCCGCTTTCCACCAAACGGCGAGGGCAGACAGAATGGCTATGGTGAGGAAACCGGGCCAGATCCATTTTTTCCAATGACACATAGTGCGCTGCTCCAAATACGTTGCGCGCCACGAAATCAAATAGCTCGGCGCAGCAAGAAAAGACTATCAAACATATTGGAGGTTTCAGCCCGAGGAAGATGCGGTGACTTGACCGCTCAACGCACAAAACTCATGCAATGCTTGCATTAAATTGGCCGAAATTGCTCCCACAGATCGACAGGCTTGACGATGCGCAAAGCTTATCTGACGCCACGTAAAGATCAAGGCAGCATAGAGCTTTGCCAACTGGAAAGATCGGCGAACAATACAGCTTTTAATAGAGAAACAAAAAAAGGCCCTGCCGGTTTCCCGACAGATCCTCTAATTTCTGATCAGTGTTAACTGATTAGAAAGAGCGAACCACGCGGAGGTGGTAGATTTCGCCATCGTCTTCGACGCGAACTTCAGGCTGTACGTTCAAGCCAGGGACAACACCCCAGTTCAAACCTACTGCGAAGTAGTCTTCAGCCAGATCTTCGTCTGTGTACAAAGCGTAAACAGAGAGGTTGTCCATGACTGCGTAGTCGAAACCAACGCCCCAAGCATAGTCAGCACCGGAGCCGCCACCGAGGTAAACAGTCGGACCGTCAGCTGCGATGTAGAAAGCTTCCAGAGTCAAACCTTCGACCGGGGACACAACAGCGTCTGCACGGTAAGCAAGCTCTTCTGTAAGCGAATCATATGCGACACCTGCGGACACGAAACCCCAAGAACCACCGTAGCGCACACCACCGTAGAAGTTTGGAGATTCAGCAGCATCTGTACCAGTATCAACCTGTTCCAAACCGATCGTAGCACCGAAACCGTTTGCGGAATAAGTGTACTCGAGCATCAGGGACTGATCGAACTGATAGTAACCATCGTTGATGGCGCCGTTCAGACCATAGACGCCGCTACGTGCCCAGAATGTGTCGTTGTAACCGAAAGCGAGACCGCCCAAGCTGATGAGCATACGGTCGATCAGGACGGAAGCGTCTTCTGGATCACCACCATCAGCCTGAAGGCGGATGTAGGAATTCAAAGGACCGAGGTCAGTTTCGTTACGTGCCTGAATGTTGACACGCGCACGGTAAGCCCAGTCACCTTCAGAACCTACTACTGTACCAACGCCGTCACGTGTGTCGTAGTCATATTCGACACGAGCGTAACCGCCGATGTTGAGGCAGGTTTCGGTGCCGGGAATAAAGAACCAGCCAGAGCCGTACATATCGCAGACTTTGACGTATTCCATTGGCTCTGGCTCAGCGATTGGTGCGTCAGCAGCTTGTGCGCCGGACACTGCAATCATCGCTGCAGCAGAACCCAAAAGAAGGGATTTGAGTTTCATTGGTTGATCTCCAGTAAGAACCATTTGAGAGAGGGACATGCCCCGTGTCGGGTCAGACACATGAGCGCCCTATCCCTGAGACGAACCTACTCGTGACGGCGGGTAACGCAATGGCGCAAACGGCCATTTGGGGGCTGGCGGGGCTTTCGAAATCCTCTTGTTGCAAAAACAGCACGGTTTTGGGTCACGGCCTGTGTCGGTCTGTTAACAATCGGTAAAACAAGCGGTGAAATGGGCGAAATTTGCCTTGGAACCGAAGAATCGATGGAAAATTGAGAAGAATCGGGCACCGCTGGCGGACTCATGGCTCAATACTCAAAATCGACCGGGCGCAAATGGCGACAGATCGATGTTGGGCAAACGGTCGGAAATGATCTGCGAAAGGATACGCCCTGTTTTTGGGCCGCCGGTTAAACCGACATGATCATGGCCGAACCCGACAAAAGCGTTTTTTATGTCCGGCACCTCACCGATCAGCGGCATTGAGTCTGCAATGGCCGGGCGGTGCCCCATCCATTGCGTCTTTTCTTTCCAAGTCAGGGTCGGCATGGCGGCTTTTATGCTGCGCATCAAGAAATCGAACGGCGCTTGAGACGGCTGCGCTTCCAAACCGCCATACTCCACAATACCTGCGAGGCGCAGACGCCCTTCCATGGGTGTCGCCACAAATTTGCCTGCGGCGATCATCGTGGGCACCCGAGGCATGATATTGGGTTCCCACAACTCAACATGGTAGCCGCGCTCGCTTTCCAGCGGTGCCGTGATGCCAAGTTTCTTGGCCAGCGGACCGGACCATGCACCGGTAGCAACAACAGCGGCATCGCATGTGATCGTTTCACCGCCCGCCCGGACGCCCGTGACAGCACCTTCCTCTCGCACGATGTCCGAAACATCAGCTTTGATGAACTCGCCGCCATTGGCCACCACATGGGAGGCTAGGTCTTTTACATATTGGCCCGGATCGGTGATGCGCCCGTGATTGCCCAATTTGGCAGCGCACCCAAAGGACGGGTCAAAGGCTGAATCATAGTCGCGGACGGACCGGCCTTCCAACACATCCCACTTAAACCCGTGCGCCTTGCGGACGGCCCAGCCAAACGCATCAGCCTCATAGTCCGCGCGACTTCTATATAGATACATGTAATCGCAGGGCATGATCCATCGCTCGGCCCCTGTGCCGGCGGCCAGCGCCTGATGGTCCGCCAGGCTGTCGCCTATAATGTCCATCATGGCTGTTGCGCGCCGGTTCACCGCGTCCTCGTTGGCATGTCGCAGATAGCGCAAAAGCCATGGGGCAAGTTTGGGCAGGTAAGACCACTTTAAAAACAACGGCTGATTGGGGCTGAGCAACATGGCCGGCGCTTTGGCCAACAGTCCCGGCACGGTGACCGGCACAATGGCGCATGAAGCCAGCACGCCGCCATTTCCAAAGCTAGCCCCTTCTGCCGGGCCAACCTTGTCGATCAAAATGACCTTGTGCCCGTCCCGTTGCAGCCACAACGCTGTCGAGACGCCCACAATTCCCGCGCCAATGATCGCCACCGTGCGCAGCTCTGAACCGTTTTGTTGCAAGTGCTTCTCCTTGATAGAAGACGGATCATTGGCCAGAAACCCCAGCGCTGCAACGACCATGGTGTCGAACGGAAATCCACTCGTCCACAAACTGGAGTTGACCCAAATCAAGGAACGCTTGCCTGTTCAGCATAAAGTGTCCCCATTGCAGAGGAGAACTCCATGTACAAAAATATTTTGGTGCCGATCGCTCTTGATCAGGAACGCGACACGGACGCGGCTCTCAACATCGCCCACAGTCTTTTGGCAGACGATGGGACCATCACGGTCCTTACGGTGGTGGAGGAAGTGCCCGCCTATGTGGATCAATATCTCCCGGCAAACCACTTTGAGACGCAATTGGAAGAGGCGCAGAGCGACCTCCAAGCCAAGTTGAAGGACGTCACGGGAGTAAAACCTGTCATTTTGGTTGGCCACTCCGGGCGCACTATCCTGGACTATGCCGACGAAAAAGCCGTCGATTGCATCATCATTGCGTCTCACCGGCCCGAGTTAAAGGACTATTTCCTTGGCTCAACCGCCACACGTGTGGTGCGCCACGCAAAGTGCGCGGTGCATATCACTCGGTAGTCTGCGCGGCGGTTTTCCGGTCGCTCTCAAATTTTGAACTGTTCCAAGATGGACACCGGCATCAGGTTTCGGCATCAATGGTGCCTGACTGTTTTTGAACGTTCGCAAATAGACGAACGCATCCGGAGGAACACCCATGAAAAAGATCAAACTGCTTGCGCTCGCCACGGCGATGACCGCGTCCTTTACCCTTCCCGCTTTTGCGGTGGAGTGGAACGTCTCCCTTTGGGGCAAGCGTCGTGCATTCACAGAGCACGTTGAGAAACTGGCCGAACTGGTGAAAGCCAAGACCAATGGCGAGTTTACGCTCAACATCTCTTATGGCGGTCTGTCCAAAAACCGTGAAAACCTAGACGGCATCTCCATCGGTGCTTTTGAGATGGCGCAGTTCTGTGCCGGTTATCACCGCGACAAAAACCCAACCATCACCGTGCTGGAACTGCCATTTTTGGGCGTAACAACCCTGGAGGAAGAACGAAAAATCAGCCAGGCGCTTTACGCCCACCCTGCAGCGCAAGAAGATTTGGGCCGTTGGAACGCGACGCTTTTGATGCCGTCTCCTTTGCCACAGTATAACCTGGTCGGTGTCGGCGATGCGCCAAAAACTCTGGACGATTACGAAGGCCTGACAGTGCGCGCAACGGGCGGAATTGGCGAGGCGATGAAGGCCGTTGATGCTGTGCCGACATCCA
>JBCBYZ010000191.1:0-4019 GCA_039815595.1 Pseudomonadota bacterium
GCACCATGCCGGACCCCAAAATCTCCATCCAGTCCTCACCCTCACCAAACTTCACTTCCGCACCGGAGCGGTCACATTGTATGTCCACCTCCAGGCTGGGCTCAGTGAACGGGAAGAAGGACGGGCGAAACCGCATGTTCAGGCTGTCGACCTCAAAGAACGTTTTGCAGAATTCCAGCAACGTCCATTTCAGGTTGGCGATATTGGCCTTATCGTCCACCACAAGACCTTCCAATTGGTGAAACATGGCTGAGTGGGTCGCATCGGAATCCTGACGGTAGGTCTTGCCGGGAATGACGATGCGAATGGGCGGCTTCTGGCTTTCCATCGTGCGGATTTGTACGGGTGAAGTGTGGGTGCGCAGCACGCGGCGCTCGCCGTTCTCATCCGGGTTGAAGAAAAACGTATCATGCATCTCGCGGGCCGGATGGCCCTCTGGAAAATTCAACGCTGTGAAGTTGTAGTAATCCGTTTCAATGTCCGGCCCTTCGGCCACCGTGAAACCCATATCGGCAAAGATCGCGGTGATCTCATCCTGCACCTGACTGATCGGGTGAATGCGTCCTAGTTCCAGCGGGTTGGGGCGAGCGGGTAGAGTGACGTCTACTTTTTCGGTCACCAACCGTGCTTCGATGGCCGAGCGTTTGAGCGCGTCACGGCGTTCGGCCAGCGCATCAGTGATCCGCGCTTTGAGACCGTTGAGCAGCGGGCCCATTGTTTGGCGTTCTTCCGGGCTCATCTTGCCCAGCGTTTTCATTTGCTCGGACAGAGATCCCTTTTTGCCGAGGCTCGCCACGCGCACGGCTTCCAATCCGGCTTCGTCGCTGGCCGCATTGACCTGATCCAAAATGCTGCGCTCCAGCGCTTCGATGTCACTCATAGTGTCGGTCCGTATCCGTCATGGTGCCTGTTGAGGTGGCGGCAAAACAAAGAAACCCGCGTCAGCTTGCGCTGCCACGGGTTCCCAACAAATTCAATGGTATTGAGAAAGGCGCGGTCAGCTTTGGACAGCGGCCTCAAACGCGTTTGGTGTCGTATCTTTGAGATACACCAGCGCGGTTTTGGCCTTGGCCACAACAGCACCGAAAGCCTCAGGCTGGTTGATCGCCATATCGGACAGCACTTTGCGGTCCATTTCGATACCGGCTTTGGTCAAGCCGTCGATCAACCGGGAATACGTCAAACCGTGCTCGCGGGCAGCAGCGTTGATGCGCTGTGTCCAGAGTGTGCGAAAATTGCGTTTGTTCGCCTTGCGGTCGCGATAGGCATATTGCTGTGCCTTCTCGACGGCCTGCTTGGCGGTGCGAATCTGTTTGCGACGGGCGCCATAGTAGCCCTTCGCTTTTTTCAGAACTTTTTTGTGTTTTGCGTGGGCGGTTACGCCGCGTTTGACACGAGCCATGGTGGTTTACTCCAAAATATCCGGGTGTTGCCGCTTATTTGCCTGCGTAGGGCATGAATTGCTTCACGATGCGTGCATCCGGCTCGGAAAGAACCATGGTGCCGCGTGCATTGCGCAAGAACTTGTTAGAGCGCTTGATCATGCCGTGCTGCTTGCCAGCCTGGGCGACTTTGACTTTGCCGCTTGAGGTTACTTTGAAGCGTTTTTTCACGCTCGATTTGGTCTTCATTTTGGGCATTTTGCTCTCCTTCGAGACAAAGCGGGAGGCGTGCCAAAAAGGCCTCCAACCGCTCGTCGATCTGTTAGTGATTGTGTGCCGCAGCAGACCTTGCCGCAGTACCAGCATTGCAAACTGCCAAGGCATGCCCTGCCCGACCGTTCCGAAAGCTGGGTGGCTCATAACGCTGGACGCAGCCAAAGGCAAGGAAAACAATGCGCCAACGCCCCAGGGGCACCTTTTGAACCGGCTCTCACTGCTCTATAGGACTATTTGGCATCTTTTGCGTGGAACAGCGCGTCAAACCGGCACCCAGATAGACCATCACGGTCTGCGATAAGGCGAACCATGACGAAACGAAAATCGCTTTTGGCCCGGTGCCTTTCCATATTCTCTAACAGCCTCGCGACAGGTGTGGTGGCATTGGGTCTCGCCGTTTTGATTTCACTTACGGTCTCGCCATCTTTTGCTCAAAGTCGGCCATCGATTCCAAATTTCTGGGATCCACAAGAACTGTTTGTAAAACCCAACGTCTCAAATCGACCGCGCTTGCGGTTTTTGACGACGACAGACTTTCCACCCTTCTCCTACATCGATGACCGCAAGCAATTGTCCGGCTATCACGTCGATCTGGCCCGCGCAATTTGTGCGGAACTATCACTTGATGCGGTGTGCCAAATTCAGGCGCTTCCCTTTATGGAACTGGTCCCTGCGCTGAACCGTGGCGCGGGAGACGCGATTATGGCGGGGCAGGCGGTTACGGCAGCTGCCCGTCGGCAAGTCACCTTCACGCGCCCCTATTTCTTTTTACCGGCCCGTTTCATCATGCGCTTGGGTGAAGAGGCATCCGAGCCGTTGGTGTCATCGCTCAAGGGCAAGCCCATCGCCGTGGTCGCCGGATCAGCCCACGCAGCATATGCACAGGCCTGGTTTGGCGACGTCGAGCTGCGTCTCTTGCCCACCCGCGCCGCTGCTCTCCAAGCACTGGAGGCCAAAACCGTTGTCGCTGTTTTTGATGATGCGCTGTCGTTGTCCTTCTGGATGCAGCAGCGCTTGGACAAGCCCTGCTGCACATTTGTGGGCGGCCCTTATCTGTCACCCACGTACTTTGGCAACGGGATGGCCATTGCCTTGGAAAAAGATGATCGTGTGATGGAAAACGCCATCAACTACGCCCTTCGCTCTCTCAACGACAAGGGCGTGATGAGCGAGCTTTACCTGCGGTATTTCCCGATCAGTCTCTATTAGGTTTTGAATTAGCCTTTGCTGTCACCTGCTGTCGGCGCCGTCGACGCGGGGTTGCCAAAGGGCAGTGCAAGTGACCATCCCAAACGGCAGGGGCGTTCATCCTGCCACTCATCCAACCCAATTGTCATGCCATCATGACCCAAGGCGGGCTGATCGATATAGGTGCCAAACATCCGGTCCCACCACGGCAGATTGAAGCCGTAATTGGAGTCGGTCTCATCGCCGATGGCCGAATGGTGGACGCGATGCATGTCCGGCGTCACCAGCACAAGGCGCAAAACCCGGTCGAGTTTCAATGGCAATTTGGTGTTGGAATGGTTGAACATGGCGGTGCCGTTCAACACGATTTCAAACAGGATCACCGCGATGGCTGGCGCACCCAACAGGATCACGAAGCCAACCTTCCAGAGCATTGAACCGATGATTTCGATGGGATGGAACCGCAGCCCCGTGGTCACGTCGATATCCCGATCGGCATGGTGCATCCGATGAAAGCGCCAAAACAACGGCACTTTGTGGGAAAGCACATGCGAGGCCCACACCGCGAAATCCAACACAACAAAACTGACAAGCACGGCAAGCCAAAGCGGCGTGTCCAGCCAGTTGAACAGCCCGATCCCGGCCGACTGCGCCCACAAGGCAACGCCGACGGCTGCGGCTGGAAACAACAGGCGCACCAGTGCGCTGTCTAAAATGATGATGGCCAGATTGGTGGACCAACGCCGGCTTTTGTCCACCATCAGTTGACGGCGCGGTTTCAACCATTCGCTCACGGCCAAGATGGCAAACAGACCCCCGGCAACAGTCAGCCGGATCGCGCCTTCGTGGTCTGAGACCGCTTGCGAAAACCCGCCGGAGAAGAGCGCCGTCAAATCCATGTGCCAGCCTATCGTGTGAGGTGGTTTAACCCGTTTGGTGACGCGCCCGTGCGGCCAGTTCCAGTGCTGCAGTCGTGAGTTTCTCAAGGCCGAGGTGATTGCGCAACATCTGCAGGAGTCGCACCTCCTCGGTCGTGACGCTCAAGTCCGCCGCCGCAATCTCGGCGGCGAGCGCATAGGCCGTCAGTTTCAAATTGTCCGGTAAAATGCCGGCAAATCCCAACACGGTTTCCAGACCCTCATCATCCTGCAGGATATCCCGGCAGGTCTTGGC
>JBCBYZ010000010.1:0-40237 GCA_039815595.1 Pseudomonadota bacterium
AGGCACACACCTTCACTCCCATGTTGCTCGACGTAGAGCCGCGTACCGTCGCTTAGCGAAACATGTTCGCCCGCCGTACTGTCTTCAGAAATCGACATTGAACTCCAGGTCCGTTGGTGATCTTGAACGCGGCTGCGATCACACCGGAAAATATGGAGACGGAACTCTTCGGTGTGGAAGCGTCTCCCGGCGTGGCGGCCAAGACAGGTGCTTTGGAATCGGCTCACATGGGCACTTTGCTTCTCGATGAAGTGGGCGAGATGCCCCGCGAGACTCAAAACAAGATCTTGCGCGTTCTTGTGGAACAGAAGTTTGAGCGGGTCGGTGGCCACCAAAAGGTCGCCGTGGACGTGCGGGTGTTGTCTTCCACGTCCATCGACTTGGAAGAACGCATTACCAATGGCGACTTCCGCCAGGACCTCTTTGATCGACTAGCGGTCGTGCCTTTGAAAGTGCCTGCTCTGGCGGATCGGCGTGAGGATATTGGCGAGCTGATCGATGCGTTCATGGCGCAAATTGAAGCTCAGTCGGGTGTGCCTGCCTGCGCCATCGGTGAAGACGCCATGGCCGTGCTGCAATCCCACTCTTGGCCCGGAAATCTGCGCCAGCTGCGCAACAATGTGGAGCGGCTGATGATCTTGTCGCGTGGTGATGATTCGGGCCCCATCAGCGCCGACCAATTGCCGGGAGAGGTGAGCGATATGCTCCCTAAGTCGCCGGGCGCTCCGGACGAAAACGTCATGGGTATGCCGTTGAGAGAAGCCCGTGAAGTCTTTGAGCGCGACTATCTGATGGCCCAAATCACCCGCTTCAGCGGCAACATATCCCGCACAGCAGCGTTTGTTGGCATGGAGCGATCCGCACTGCATCGTAAATTAAAGTCTCTTGGCCTATAACAAGTCTGATTTGCAGCCAGACTATGGGTGTTAGACGGCATGAAGGTCATCATTTGCGGCGCGGGTCAGGTGGGCTACGGCATTGCCGAGCGTCTGGCCAACGAGGGCAATGACGTAACGGTCATCGATAATACGCCCGCTTTGGTGCAGACAATCCGCGACCAATTGGACGTGCGTGGCTTTGTGGGTCACGGGTCTCAGCCAGACATTCTGGAGGCAGCAGGCGCGGAAGACGCTGACATGCTGATCGCCGTCACACTTTATGACGAGGTCAACATGGTGGCCTGTCAGGTGGCGCATTCTCTGTTCAGCGTGCCCACAAAGGTCGCGCGTATCCGCGCCCAAAGCTATCTGCATTCCCATTACCGCGATTTGTTTTCGCGTGAACACTTGCCAATCGATGTCATCATCTCGCCGGAAGTGGAAGTCGGCGAAATGGTGCTGCGGCGCATTGCGTTCCCCGGTGCTACAGATGCTGTGCAGTTTGCAGATGGCAAAGTGGCCATGGTGGCGATTGAGTGTCTGGAGGATTGTCCGGTCATCGACACACCTTTGGGCCAACTCAGCGAACTGTTTCCCGATCTGTCCGCCGTTGTTGTTGGCGTGTGGCGGGCAGGGCGCTTGTTCGTGCCCCATTCCGATGACGCCATGCTCGCAGGCGATCTGGCCTACGTCATAGTAAAAGAAGAGAGCGTGCGCCGCACGCTGGGCATATTTGGCCACGAGGAACCCACCGCCAGCCGCATTGTTATCGTGGGCGGCGGTAATATCGGGTTGTATGTGGCGTCGGCCATCGAGAACCGGGAATCGAGCGCCCGCGTCAAAATCGTTGAGGCCTCCCGAGAGCGGGCCATCGCCATCGCCGATCAGTTGAGCCGCACCGTGGTGCTGCACGGCAATGCGCTGGACCAAACCATCCTTTTGGAGGCCGACATCGAACGCGCAGACCTCATGGTGGCGCTGACGAACGATGATCAGGTCAACATCCTGTCCAGCGTGATGGCCAAGCGGCTTGGTTGCGAAGCCAACATGACGCTGCTCAACAACACCGGCTATTACGAATTCACCAAGACGCTGGGCATCGACGCGCACCTCAATCCGCGTTCGGTCACGATTTCGAAGATTCTGCAATATGTCCGTCGTGGTCGCATTCGCGGGGTACACTCGGTACAAAACGGTGCGGCGGAAGTCATCGAGGCGGAGGCTCTGGAAACGTCTACGCTGGTTGGCACAGAATTGCGGGATTTGGACCTTCCGGATGGAGTGCGTGTGGGCGCGATCTACCGCAAAGGGGAGGTCATGATGCCCAGTGGCGACACGGTGGTGCGGGCGCGGGACCGGGTTATCATGTTTGCCACCAAGGACCGGGTAAAACAGGTGGAGCAGATGTTCAGGGTCAGCCTGGAATTCTTCTAGATGCTATCGGTCATCTTCTATTTTGCGTGCGTCGGCTCACTGCTTGCGCTGTCGCTTTTAGGTCCCATCGGCGTGGCGCTTCTGGGCGGCGATTGGCAGATCGCTCAACGGTTTTGCATCTATCTCGTGCTTGCAGGCTTCCTGTTTTACGCGCCGATTATCGCCATCCGGGATAGGCTTGGCCCTACACCACAGGTGGCTCGGCTTACGCTTGTCATCGTGGTTTGGACGGTTCTACCGGTTTTTGCGGCTGTTCCCTTCATGGACATCGCTGGTTTGGACGTCACTGACGCCTTCTTCGAGGCTGTGTCGGGTATCACGACCACGGGCGCGACCACGCTTAAGACCGTAGAAGTATGGCCCCAGGCCCTGGTGTTTTGGCGCGCGCAATTGCAGTGGATCGGTGGTTATCTCGGCATTTTGACCATCGTGATGATTGTCGCGCCCTTGGGTATCGGTGGTCTGACGGCGCGTACGGCGGCGCTGATCAACAAGGGTGATCTGGTGGAGGGGCAAGGCCGGGTACTGGGTTTTGCAGGCAATCTGGGTCTGATTTACCTGACGGTGACAGCAGCCTGTATCATTCTTCTTTTCTTGTCCGGCCACCGCGCGTTTTATGCAGTCACGCTGTCTATGACGGCGGTATCCACCGGTGGGTTTCTGCCCTTTGATGGCAGTTTGGACGAGGTCGCGTCGAACTTTGGCTTGATCGTCATTGCCGCGTTTCTGTTGCTGGGTGCGACCAGTGTGTTCTGGCAACGCATGGTCTTGAAGGGCCGGGTCTCGCGCATCGTTGAGCACCGTGAAAGCTACTTCGTTTTAGGGCTGGCAGGCCTGTTATCGCTCGTATTCGCCTTCAAACTTGCACAGCTTTATGGCGGCGGTTTGGAACCCTTCGGCAACGGTTTGGTGGAAGGATTTTTGGCCGCTACATCTTTGGTCGCCACCAGCGGAATTGAATCGCGACCAGGCATCATATCGCTGCTGCCTTTGGTTCTGGTGTTGTTTGTGATTGTGGTGGGTGGCAGTGCCTATTCCACGTCCGGCGGTATCAAACAGTACCGCATTGGTGGCATGTTGGTGCAGTCTTGGTCAGAGCTGGATCGGTTGATCTATCCGCACGGCATTCGCCCAACACGCTTTGGGTCCCAGCGCTATGATCTTGGTCTCATCAAAGCGATCTGGAGTTTCTTCATCGCAGCCATCGGCACTATCGCGCTGGGTTGTATCGTATTGTCCGCCACCGGTTTGCAGTTTGAAGCGTCGTTAACGGCCACCGTATCGGCCTTTGCAACGGCTGGCCCCATCTATCTGGCTGGTTGGGAGGCCGAGGGCGCAGAGGCCTGGCCGCATTATGCAGACATGACGGATACCGCCAAATACGCACTCATGGTCACAATGATACTGGGCCGCGTGGAGGTGTTGACCGTGATTGGGCTGATAAGCACCCGATACTGGCGCAGCCGCTAACTGTGGATTGGGCCGCCAAGCATTTGGTTGCACGGCGCGTAGGGCGCTCTATAGTGTTGGAGGTGCGCGGGGAAAACAGGGTCGCGATAAGATGGCCGAAAAACAACAGAATCTGCAGGATGCATTCCTGAATCACGTTCGCAAGAACAAGATTTCACTGACCGTTTTCTTGGTCAACGGCGTTAAACTGACCGGAGTGGTCACGTGGTTTGACAATTTTTGCCTGCTGTTGCGGCGCGATGGTCACTCCCAATTGGTCTACAAACACGCTATTTCGACGATCATGCCTGGTGAGCCGCTCAAAATGTTTGAAGGTGACGGGGATGAATAGAGCGCACGCCGTGCGCAATCCATCAGCCCAATGCGGGAGCCACTTTGTCTGATACGGACCGGCGCAAACAGCAGCGCTTTCAAATTGACAGCACGTATGAAAGCCCAAAGCAGCGGGTTTTGGTCATCGTGCCCGTTATCTCAAAAACCGCTTTCAAAGACCGAGACAGTGACGAAGCCATAGCCTTGACCCGGCGCAGCGAAGCGGCGCGCCTGGAAGAAGCGGTTGGTCTCGCCCAAGCGATTGAGCTCGAAATTGTCCATCAAGGCGTCATCGGGCTGAACAAGATCAAGGCGGCTACGCTGTTTGGCTCCGGCAAGGTCGATGAGATCACCGGTATCGTCGCCAGTTTGGACGCGGGTTTGGTGATCATCGATCATCCTCTCACACCCATCCAGCAACGCAATCTTGAAAAGGCATGGAACGCCAAGGTGATGGACCGGACCGGCCTCATTTTGGAAATCTTTGGCGCTCGGGCACAGACCAAAGAAGGTCGCCTGCAAGTGGAACTGGCCCATCTCAACTATCAAAAGGGTCGGCTGGTGCGCTCCTGGACCCACTTGGAACGTCAACGTGGCGGTGGAGGTGGCAGCGGTGGCTTCCTGGGCGGGCCGGGCGAAACTCAAATTGAATCTGACCGGCGTCAATTGCAGGATCGGGTCAACCGCTTGGAAAAAGAGTTGGAGAAAGTTCGCCGCACAAGAAGTCTGCACCGCTCCAAGCGCAAAAAAGTGCCCCATCCCATCGTGGCTTTGGTGGGTTACACCAATGCGGGTAAATCTACCCTGTTTAACAATATGACCGGCGCGGATGTGATGGCCAAAGACATGTTGTTTGCGACGCTGGACCCAACCCTGCGCCGTCTCATCTTGCCACAAGGCACGCAGGTTATCCTGTCCGACACGGTGGGTTTCGTCTCTGATCTTCCCACTCATTTGGTGGCGGCGTTTCGTGCCACCCTTGAAGAGGTCATCGAGGCTGATCTTATCCTTCACGTGCGCGATATCGCAGATCCTGACACCGCAGCACAGAGCGCGGACGTCTATGCGATCCTTGATCAATTGGGCATCGCCTCGGCGGGCCACGAGCGTGTGTTGGAAGTCTTGAATAAAATCGATCTGTTGGATGAGGAACGCTTGGAGGCGGTTCGTCAGCGCACCAGATCGGAAGAGGCTCTTTTGGTCTCCGCCCAATCCGGAGAAGGTGTGGCCAACCTTAAAACCGCCATTGAAGCGCGCATCGCGGGGCACCAGGCGATCCTAGATATCAATCTCGCACTGGATGCGATGGACCAACTGGGTTGGATTTACGAAAACACCCACGTGATTGACCGAACTGACCGCGAAGACGGCACGCTGGCCTTGAAACTCCGGGTGCCGGACAAACTGCGCTCCGAATTGGAAAGTCGTTTGGCAGCTTAAAGGCGGTTCAGGGTTGAACTGGCTTCAAGTCAGCCACTTCACGGGTTTTTCTGGCTATCTTTTCTCGCCACCAATCGACGGTCAGTTTTTTGAAATTATAGCGTCCGCCGGCCAGCTTGGCCGCGACCTCCCTTTGCATTTCCGCCATTGAAGCTGCGGTCACCTGCTCATACCCGTCTACCTCCCACACAGGTAAATCTTTGAACATGGGGGAGAGGGTTGGCATGCGTTGCACAATCGGGACGCAACCAAGAAGAAGGGCCTCCCAAGTGCGATGGCAGTCCATGCCGACACCTGGTGGGCTGGCGATGAACTGATGCTCAGCCATCATCTGCCATGTTTCGTTGCGCGGCATGCCTTCTAGCGCGAGTCTAACATCTTCCACCATTATGAGTTTGGTCACGCAAGTTCTTCTCGCAGCTTCATTAGTGTCTATTGAAAACCCAACCAGCGGTCCGCGGGTTCGCAAGTTCCACGGCTTTGCATCGTCTATGATGCTCCAAAGCTCATCCTCTTGCTGTTGCGGCTCCATTTGCGGACGGCCCCAAGCCCCTTCCTTCCGGCTTGCGATTGTATGGAAGTCGAGCCCGATGGGCAGTGGAAATGCAGATGGATGATCAAAAGCCAAGTTTTGCGAAAAAAGCGCTAACACCTTGGGGTGACTAAGTGGGGCCTTTACCGGTTTGTAAGCGCCAATGGGGGTTGCACGATCGCCAGTTACCAACACTATCGGACGCAGCAAATACGGCACCACCGATCGAAAAAAGCGCTTCATATGATGGGATGCCACATAAACCGAGGTCACACCTTTGGAGCTGGTGTTGATTTTCCAAATGAGTTCAAGCGACCACAAGAGCGTCTTCCTGTCCAAATCCGGTGAGACAGACATGAAAACATCGGCGCTGCGTGCGGCGAGCGCTTTGGTTGACAGGGTGTTGCGCTGGGTTACTTCATTTTGAAGTCTGTATGTGAGCGGGTGCTTAATCGCTCTGCCCCTTTCCAAAGGCCTAAGTCTGCTGTGCGTTGATCTTTCTCAGCAACTGCCACAGCCACGAAAAATCTTCGCTCGCCAGTCGGGGTGATATGTCCATATGGACGTCGACTACCCGGCACGAGAGGCCCTTTGTGGTGGTGATCTCTGGCGCAGCTGCTGCCGCGTTTAGAGGGTATAGCGCGACCGCTTGGCCTAAACGGTGTTTTACGGTGCTGCGCCGATCACGCTTTATGGCCCGTTCCACGTTTTGGCCTCCACCCAAAGCGCTTCCATTTCGTCCAGCGTGGCGTCTTGCGGAGTTTCTCCCGCTTCGGCCAGACGCATTTCTATATGGCCGAACCGATGGCGCACTTTGGCGTTACAACCGCGCAGTGCGTTGCCGGGATCGACACCCACGTGACGTGCGAAATTGATGATCGTGAACAGCAGATCGCCCGTCTCGTCCTCCATGCCTTGCAGGTCGTTTTTGTCGAGTTCCGCTTCAACTTCGTCCAATTCTTCGCGAATTTTGGCAATGACTGCCCGTTTGTTATCCCAGTCAAACCCAACCTTGACCATCTTTTGCTGGAGTTTCAATGCCTCCAGTATCGGCTCCATGGACATTGGGACATCATCTAGAATGGATGGATGAGCCTGTTTGGGCGGCAGACCTTTTGCAACGCGGCGCGCGGCGCGTTCCGCTTTTTCTTCGGCCTTGATCTTGTCCCACATGCCCTTGGCTGATCCGGCGTTGCGCGCCTCTTCGTCGCCAAAAACGTGGGGGTGGCGGCGGATCATCTTGGTGGTGATGGCTTCCACGACATCACCAAAGTCGAAGGCGTCGTCCTCCGCTGCCATCTGGGCGTGATAAACCACCTGCAGCAGCAAATCGCCCAGTTCCTCGCGCAGGTCTTCCATGTCGCCGCGCTCAATCGCGTCGGCAACTTCATAAGCTTCCTCCAATGTGTAAGGCACGATGGAGCGGAAGGTCTGTTCAATGTCCCATGGGCACCCGGTGACAGGCGCGCGCAGCGCGGCCATGATTTCGATCAAACGGTCAATGTCACGGCTTGGCAGGGGCGCTGGTAAAGCCTTGGAATTGAGGTCTTCAGGCGCAGTCATAGTGGGCTTGCGGGTCAATCAATCGCCTTTCCCTTATACCAGACAGTGACTACATTGATTTCCCCGTCAAAGGTCGGGTCCATTTCATAGCGCTGCAGGACGAACCGTCCCTCTTGAAAAACCCAGGTGCCGGATTCGCTTGCATCCCCAACGCCCCGCCACTTGTGAGACGCCGTGAGTGTCTGGGTCTGTGGGTCGAAACTGGAATTGCTGATTTCCGTTTCGGACGAATAGCTGCTGACGGAAATGCTCTTGACCTGCGCCATCTCCTGCGGATCGGCATAGGTGGTTTTTACGATGGGCGTTGCTAACGCGATCTGTGAAACCGTGCCGTACTGGTCTTGCAAAAAATAGCGTTGAGACGTGTTGTAAGCCGCCAGTGAGCACTGCACCTGATATAACGTATAGGTTCCGCCGGCCGTCCCGTTGGCCGAAGCATCGGTGAAGGAATAGGTGTCTATCTCAGTCGCATCAAAATGCGCGCAATCCGACGCCACGGCCGTGATCAGCGCTAGTGTTTTGGCAGGCACGGCCTTTGCGCTTGCCGCTTGTACGAGCGCACTCAACGCACACACGACGGATACAGCCAACACATTGGAACCGGTGAGTGTCATAGCATTTGTATCCGTCCTGTGTACCCGTGTTGGGCTTGGGCGCGCTTAACTTGGACCATCATATCGACACAGTCGCTTGCGCGAAACTTCATTCAAAATTCTTGCCACCTACCTGGGCTTGGCACCGTGTTGGGAAAGCAACTGCACCATATGCTTGTCGCGGGATGCGGCACTGTTTTCCCCCAAGATCACGCCGATCAACGGTGTGCTGCCCGACGTTACGGACGTCACCAGATTGAAGCCCGAAGCGCGCGTGTAGCCGGTTTTAATGCCGTTAGCCCCGCGCAAGCGGCCCAAGACCCGATTGTGCCCCGTGACCTTGCGACCGCGATAGGTGAAAGACCGCAACCCGAAATAGCCAAAGTAGCGGCTGTGATTGCGCCGCAGAGCCATTCCCAGCTTAGCCATATCGCGCGCTGTCGTGACCTGTTGCTTGTTAGGCAAGCCAGATGCGTTTTTGAACGTTGTCGATGACATGCCGAGCGCACGCGCCTTTGCGGTCATCATGCGGGCAAATTTGGCTTCGGTGCCCCCCAGCTTCTCTGCAACGGCCACCGCAACGTCATTGGCAGATTTAACAGCCAAAGCACGCAAGGCTGTGTCCATGTCGATTGTGCTACCGGCTTTAAGCCACAGTTTGGAAGGCTCCTGCGCCGCCGCACGGCTGGAAACCGGAATGCGTGTATTCTTCGTGACACGACCGGCGGACAGCGCATCGAAAGCCATGTACATGGTCATCATCTTTGTTAGCGAAGCGGGAAACCGGATCGCATTGGCCCGCGTGTCGTGCAGAATTTTGCCGGTTCCACCGTCTACCACAACAGCTGCGTAGCGTGCACTCGGGATAGAATAAGGACTGGCCGAAAGACTGAGCGTCTGGGTGGTGGAACAACCGGCCACAAGTACGACGGCGACCAGCGGCAAAAACAGCCTGCAAACGGTCCACTTCAACCTTTCGAGTTGCTCAAAAAATGCACCAGATCGCTTCATCATTCGGTCAGCCCATCTTGGCACAGACACGGCGTTGAAGGCCGATCTGTGCCATCCCAATACTGAAAGCCCCGTGGCATCGCGATACGCATCAGCCGCCCATTCGACAAGTGCGACTTTGGCCTGCGCATGCGCGATTGCAGCGGCTTAAGAGGATTGCGCGTCCACAGTGTGATAATTCCCACAAATTGCGTGGGCTTGGTTAGCCGATTGTGAATCGGCAAATTGTCAAATTGCGTGCTTAGCAACTGCAATTTGCGCGGCGAGCTTGGCGTTGTTTTCAATCAAAGCACGATTCGCCAACAGGCTTTGCCCCTCGCTCAAATCGTTCATGGCCGACAGCAAGAACGGGGTCACATCCTTTCCCTCCACGCCATTTTTGACCGCCAACCGCAAGGCGTCTTCTATCCAACCTTCCACCATTTCACGGGGCAGGGCGGCTTCCTTCGGCAGTGGGTTGGTGACCAGCATCCCGCCTGAAAGGCCAAGCGCGTCGCGGCTCGCCTGAAACCTGGCGATTTGTTCTGCCGTGTCCAGGCGCAGCGGCGCAGACAAACCGCTCTCGCGCGACCAGAAGGCGGGCAACTCATCGGTGCCGTACCCAATGACCGGCACACCGAGCGTTTCCAAAACTTCCAACGTCTTTGGCAGATCGAGAATGGCCTTAGCGCCCGCGCATACAACTGTGACGGTGGTGCGTGAAAGCTCTTGTAAGTCGGCAGAGACGTCAAAGCTCATTTCCGCGCCACGGTGAACGCCGCCCACACCGCCGGTCGCAAAAACCCCAATGCCAGCCGCAGCGGCTGCAATCATGGTTGCGGCCACGGTCGTAGAGCCGGTCCGGTTCTGGGACATCGCAAAGGGCAGGTCCGCGCGCGAGAGTTTCATGACCGGTTGGTCGTTTGCATGTTCCGCAGGGTTTGCGAGGCCTTCCATCAAACCATCACTCAAACCAATATGCAGTGTTCCGTCCAGCACGGCGATGGTCGCCGGTTCCGCGCCGTTTTCCCGTATAATCGCCTCGACCTTTCGGGCGGTGTTGAGATTTTCAGGCCAAGGCATGCCGTGTGTGACGATGGTCGATTCCAGAGCAACGACCGGACGTCCGGCGTCCAAGGCCGTTTTCACAGGGTCTGAGAAAACCATGTTGAGCGCCGCTCCCGATATGGTCGTATGTTCATTGGCCGTCACGGGACTGCTCCTGATTATTTCTCATTGCCGTCAAGGCCAAATCCGCCAAAGCTCCGCTCTGCGCTCTTATGGCCACCGGATCAACCGCCTGTGCGCTCCGCAGGGCCACGCCGGCGAGTTGAGCGCCAAAGCCGACGGCTGCCATAAGACCGGTTCCAAGAGAAAGCGCGGCCAACGTGCCTGCCGTAAGCGTATCACCAGCACCCACCACGCTGATAGGGTTGGACACCGCGACCGGGTTTACAAAACCGGTGTCATCACCGTCCAAAACGCAAATGGAACCAGCGCCGTCGGTGATCACCGCTTGCCGAATTTCCAAACGCCGCAGCCTTTCAGACAGTTGATCCCAGCTTACGGCATCAGGCGCGCCAGCAAAGCTTCCGGCTAAAACACTCGCCTCGGCACGATTGCAAAACAGCAGATCGACGTTGGCCAGGCACGAACGCAACCGCGCCACCTTCGCTGACGATACTGCGATAGCAACAGTTTTTGCTGTCGTGATTGAACCCAGCACAGCCAAACAATCAGATGACAGATTGGCATCCAGGATAAGCCAGTCAGAAGCGCCACACGTCACCGCTCGCGCATCAAATTCAGCATAAGCGTTCATGTCGGCCAATGCTGCCACCACGCTGCCATCCGGTTGCAACAGGGCGGTGTAGGATGGGTCACCATTCGAAACCGGCTGCTGGAGTTGAAGCGCAATCCCTTCCTGTTCAGTCAGGTCATGCAGTGGATTGGCACCCGCTTTGCCGACGGAATGAAGGCTGCAATTAAAAACGGTGTCGCCGAAACACAAAGCCCGCAACACGCGAGCTGTATTTAACGCAGCACCCCCAGGAGAACGGGTCATTCGCCCTGGAGTGGAAAGGCCCGCAGGTGCGTCCACATCAAACACTCCAATGTTGTCCAGATGTGCCGCGCCCGCAAAAACGAATCGGTGATTATCCATAAGCCCAGTTATCAGGTTGTCCCTGCTGCAACATCAGCGTGCGGATCAGTTCAACACGCTCTCAGCCCGCGCAAATTGGCACAGTCCCCGACTTTGTGCTCCACATGCCCTCGCCAAAACCTTAAAGACAAAAAAAGAACAAAAGATATTAATGATGATAAAACAGCCGCTTACGCACACTTTACAAAAGAGAACAAAAAAGGTACATATCACCCTAACACATTTTCATCCGGTGGAATAAGGACGTCTGTTATGGCAACACCCAATCTGAAAGTCGTTGAGGATACCAAAGTGGACAAGTCAAAAGCACTGGAAGCGGCATTGGGCCAGATCGAACGCGCCTTTGGCAAGGGCTCGATCATGCGTTTGGGCGCGAATGAACAAGCTGTAGAGATCGAAACCATTCCAACCGGCTGTTTGGGTCTGGACATTGCCTTGGGCGTGGGTGGTCTGCCAAAGGGTCGGATTATTGAGATTTACGGGCCTGAATCCTCCGGCAAGACCACTCTGGCTTTGCACAGCGTGGCCGAAGCTCAAAAGAAGGGTGGCATTTGCGCCTTTGTGGACGCCGAGCACGCTTTGGATCCCGTTTATGCCCGCAAGTTGGGCGTGGACCTCGAAAACCTGCTGATTTCACAGCCGGATACGGGAGAACAGGCCTTGGAAATTGCCGATACGCTCGTGCGTTCCGGCGCGTGTGATATTTTGGTGATCGACTCCGTTGCGGCATTGACCCCGCGTGCGGAGATTGAGGGAGAAATGGGTGCATCTTTGCCGGGTTTGCAGGCCCGTTTGATGAGTCAGGCTTTGCGCAAGCTCACCGCATCAATTTCCCGGTCCAACACTATGGTGATTTTCATCAACCAGATCCGCATGAAGATCGGAGTGATGTTTGGATCGCCTGAAACCACAACGGGCGGTAACGCGCTGAAATTTTACGCATCCGTGCGTCTCGATATCCGCCGCATCGGCGCCATCAAGGACCGTGATGAGGTGGTGGGCAACCAAACGCGCATCAAAGTGGTCAAAAACAAGCTCGCGCCACCTTTCAAACAGGTCGAGTTCGACATCATGTACGGGGAAGGTGTTTCCCGAAC
Organism: Pseudomonadota bacterium; assembly: GCA_039815595.1. Taxonomy (GTDB): domain Bacteria; phylum Pseudomonadota; class Alphaproteobacteria; order Rhizobiales; family Rhizobiaceae; genus Pseudahrensia. The sequence goes on from JBCBYZ010000010.1 coordinate 12,474, forward strand.
CGGCGAGTTGATTGATCTGGGTGTTACCGCCGGTATTGTTGAGAAATCTGGTGCTTGGTTCTCCTATGACAGCCAACGGTTGGGTCAGGGGCGTGAGAACGCCAAACGGTTCTTGGCCGAAAATCCTGAGGTAGCAGCTACAATCGAAAAAGCGATCCGCCAGAATGCGGGTTTGATCGGTGAGAAGCTTTTGGATGAACCCACAGGCAAAGACGAAGAGGGCGTAGAGCCAGACTTTGACGAGGCTGCCGAGGGTTGAGTATTAGGCCCTAGCCTTCAATTTGAATGTCGAAAAGGCCGCTTCGAGCGGCCTTTTTTGTGTCCAGTTAAGGCCGTTTTAGTGCTGGGCCAACGGTGCCAGCCGGTACCGAAGACCGCTCTTGTCCGACATCAGACCTGTCAACCTGTTGTTGGCTGTTGAATTCTGCCGGGCAAACTGGTCAAAGCGCACAAGAATTCATTGACCGAAACCTTTGGGTGGCCTTGTCGCCCGTAAGGTTCTCGCCGTGATGCGCTAATCTATAGAAAATACGGTGCAGCGGCCAACACACAAAGAGTGCTTCCATGAGTGGAACCCGATCCGGCGTAAACGACATTCGCTCAACCTTTCTGTCCTACTTTGAAAAGAACGGGCACGAAGCTGTTGCTTCCTCTCCACTGGTCCCCCGCAACGACCCGACTTTGATGTTCACTGCTGCCGGTATGGTGCAGTTCAAAAACCTGTTTACCGGGATCGAAACCCGCGACTATACGCGCGCCGCAACATCCCAAAAGTGCGTGCGAGCCGGCGGCAAGCACAACGATTTGGACAATGTCGGTTACACAGCCCGTCACCACACATTCTTCGAGATGCTGGGCAATTTTTCCTTCGGCGATTATTTTAAGGAACAGGCCATTGAGTTGGCCTGGAACCTGATCACCAAAGAATACGCCATCGATGCGTCCAAGCTTTTGGTCACGGTCTACCATGAGGACGACGAGGCTCACGGTCTCTGGAAAAAGATCGCAGGTTTGAGCGATGACCGGATCATCCGCATCGCAACGTCTGACAATTTTTGGGCCATGGGCGATACAGGTCCGTGCGGTCCGTGTTCGGAAATTTTCTACGATCATGGGGATCACATTTGGGGCGGTCCTCCCGGCAGCCCGGAGGAAGATGGCGACCGGTTCGTAGAAATCTGGAACCTTGTTTTCATGCAGTTTGAGCAATTGTCAGCCGATGAGCGCATCAACCTGCCCAAGCCCTCCATCGATACGGGCATGGGTTTAGAGCGCATCGCTGCCGTTCTCCAAGGTACGCATGACAACTACGAAATCGATCTGTTCCGCGCTCTCATCGCCGCCAGTGAGCAAGCAACCGGCGTCGCGTCGAACGAAGACACCCGTGCCAGCCATCGCGTGATAGCCGACCATCTTCGGGCTTCCTGCTTCTTGATTGCGGACGGCGTTCTTCCATCCAACGAGGGGCGGGGTTATGTGCTGCGCCGTATCATGCGTCGCGCGATGCGCCATGCCAGCCTGTTGGGCGCTCAGGAACCTTTGATGTGGAAGCTGGTGCCCACACTCACCGGCCAGATGGCGTCCGCTTTCCCTGAGTTGAAGCGCAACGAACCCCTGATCATTGAAACGCTCAGGCTGGAAGAAACCCGTTTCCGCAAAACCCTGACACGGGGACTCACACTGCTTGACGATGCAACGTCCAGCATGACGGCCGGTGACGTGCTCGACGGTAAGACCGCCTTCAAACTCTACGACACCTATGGTTTCCCGCTCGATCTGACGCAAGATGCTCTGCGGCGTCGCGAAATTGCGGTTGATTTGGACGGCTACAAATCCACCATGGAAGACCAAAAGGCCGCTGCCCGCGCGTCTTGGACCGGTGCCGGTGGGTCGGCTGACGATGCTATTTGGTTCCAACTGCGCGAAGAGGTCGGTGCGACAGAGTTCTTGGGTTACGACACGCTTGCCGCCGAAGGTTTGGTGAGAGCAATTTTGGTCGATGGAGAACGCGTCGAAGACATTAAGGCGGGAACCTCAGCGCAGGTCGTCCTGAACCAAACGCCTTTCTACGCCGAGTCCGGCGGCCAGCAGGCTGACCATGGCACCATGTCTGTGGGAGAGATCACCGTTTCCGTCACTGATGTGCGCAAGCGCGGCGACGGGCTATTTGTCCATGATGTGGCCGTTGAGGCGGGCGTCTTGAAGGTCGGCGACGGTGTAGTTTTGACTGTGGACCAAGCAAGACGTGATCTGCTGCGGGCCAACCACTCGGCGACACACTTGGTTCATGAAGCGCTGCGTGAAGTGTTGGGCAATCATGTGTCGCAAAAAGGGTCTTTGGTTGCGCCAGGGCGTCTGCGGTTTGATTTCTCGCATCAAAAGCCCGTCGATGATGCAGAAACCCAGAAGGTGACCGATCTCGCGAACATTTATGTGCTGCAAAATGCACCTGTGACAACGACGCTTATGGCAGTCGATGATGCCATCGAGTTGGGCGCACAGGCACAGTTTGGAGAAAAATATGGTGATGAGGTCCGCGTGGTCTCTATGGGTAAGAAGCAGGACGGAAAAGCATGGTCATTAGAGCTGTGCGGTGGCACCCATGTGAACCGCACGGGCGATATCGGCCTCATCGCCGTGGTAGGCGAAAGCGCTGTGTCTTCCGGTGTTCGTAGAATTGAAGCGGTTACCGGTGATGCTGCACGCGCACACTTTGAGGCGCAAGAACGCCAATTGCGCGCTGCAGCTACGGTCCTCAAATCCACTCCTGCAGATGTGGCAACACGCGTTGCAACCCTGGTCGACGAGCGGCGCAAAATGGAACGTGAGATTGCTGATCTGCGTAAGCAGGTTGCCATGGGCGGCGGCGGTACGGGGGATACGGCAGCCGAAACCATCGGCGATGTAACGTTTTCGGCACGCGCACTCTCAGGTATCGCGCCCAAGGAGTTGAAAGGGCTGGTCGACGAAGAAAAAGCCCGCATCGGTTCCGGCGTTGTGGTGATGGCTGCCGCCAGCGAAGATGGAAAAGCGGCTGTAGTTGTGGGCGTGACGGATGATCTGATCCAGCGCTTCAACGCAGTAGATCTGGTCCGTGCCGCTTCCCAAGCCGTTGGCGGCAAAGGTGGCGGTGGCCGCCCCGACATGGCTCAGGCTGGTGGTCCAGACGGCGATAAGCTTGACGATGCAATTGCGTCGGTACGCGCTGCCTTGTCATAAAGTCAGACGTCGGGTTTACCCGGTGTCCGCGCCACAGTTGGGGCTGGGCAAGCATTATACAGCGTTGCCAGATTTTCCCGGCAGTAATGGAGGGTGCCCGGCGTTTCACGACCAAAAAAAACCAACAAAAAACCCGCCGACTTTTTCAAGCGGGCGGGTTTTTCGGTTGAAGCGCTAAGTGTTAGCTCATCGCTTTTTGCAAGTTCTCATCCACCTTATCCAGGAAACCGGTGGTGGAAAGCCATGGCTGATCGGGGCCGATCAACAGCGCCAAGTCTTTCGTCATGTGACCGCTTTCGACGGTATCAATGCACACCTGTTCGAGTGTGAGTGAGAATTTGTGCAGCGCATCGTTGTCATCAAGCTTGGCACGGTGGGCGAGGCCACGGGTCCAAGCAAAGATGGATGCGATTGAGTTGGTAGACGTCTCTTCGCCCTTTTGGTGCGCGCGGTAGTGGCGGGTCACGGTCCCGTGGGCGGCTTCTGATTCCACAGTCTTTCCGTCTGGCGTCATCAGCACGGAGGTCATCAGACCGAGAGAACCAAAGCCCTGCGCCACGATGTCAGACTGCACGTCCCCGTCGTAGTTTTTACAGGCCCAAACGTAACCGCCGGACCATTTCAGAGCGGATGCCACCATGTCATCGATCAGGCGGTGTTCGTACCAAATCTTAAGTTCGTCGAACTGTGCCTTGAATTCACTTTGGAAAATTTCTTCAAAGATATCCTTAAAGCGCCCGTCGTAAGCCTTCAGAATCGTGTTTTTGGTCGACAGATACACGGGCACTTTGCGCTGCAGGCCGTAGTTCAGCGACGCGCGGGCAAAGTCCTTGATAGAATCGTCGAGGTTATACATGCCCATGGCGATGCCGGCGGAAGGCGCGTCGAACACCTCGTAGTCCTGTTCGGTGCCGTCTTCGCCAACAAATTTCATGGTCAGTTTGCCCGGACCAGGGAACAGGAAATCAGTGGCGCGGTATTGGTCGCCAAATGCATGGCGGCCCACGATGATGGGTTGCGTCCAACCGGGTACCAGCCTTGGCACGTTTTTCATGATGATGGGCTCGCGGAAGATCACGCCGCCCAAAATGTTGCGAATGGTGCCGTTGGGAGAGCGCCACATCTTCTTGAGGCCAAACTCCTCAACACGCGCTTCATCCGGCGTGATGGTCGCGCATTTTACGCCCGCACCGTACTGTTTAATGGCGTTGGCGGCGTCGATGGTAATCTGGTCATCCGTGTCGTCACGCGCTTCGATGCCCAGATCATAATATTTCAGATCGATTTCCAGATAGGGGTGGATCAGCTTGTCCTTGATGAACTGCCAGATGATGCGGGTCATCTCGTCGCCGTCGAGTTCAACAAGCGGATTTTCGACCTTGATTTTTGCCATTATGGAGAGTTCCTGTTCACGGGTTCCGGTGCATGTGGAGAGCGCGTTGTGGCACCAGCCCAGTGTCGCCACGCGTCGTGGACCTTGGGTGCGGTGCCGCAGGCTCCCGGGTGCGACATCGCGTCTATAACACCGCAGTTCGCCAAGGCAAACTGTCCAATGGCCATATGGTATTAGCAGAGCTCGTCAAATGGTCGAAGGCCGCACGCGCTGGCTGAACCTCGTCAAACAACACTACGCTAAGCCTGTCTATTGGCCACGCAAGCGAGCTGCTTGCAGCTGGTTGAACACTTTCATCAATTGCGGGCGCTCGACAGGCCAAGCAGCCGTATCATCCGGGTCAAATGCCGGGCCGCGCCATTCGCGGTAGAGCCGCACCGCCGTGTTGCCCCGTTGCAAAAACACGAACACACCCACTTCGCCCATGTCAGGCTGCTTGGCATAGGCACCGCAGGCAACCAGAAGTGTTGGCACGCCTTCGCGGGCGGTACCGCGCTCCATGCGAACAGTTCCCGGAGCGCAGCCCTGTTGAAAATTGCTTTCAGCCAACATCATGTTGCGGGCTGGGCCGCCGCGAAAATTCTGGATAGCGAGCAGGGCGTATAGGTTCTTCCAGTCCTGATAGGTTTCTTCGCGCGGGATCGCCTGAAGGGAAAACACGCCCGGCTGCTGGCCCCGCTTAAACCGGCTTGCCTGCATAGCGGTGCTCGTGTTCAGCGGTGTCCAATCTGGCAGCGGATAGAGCAACACGCTGTCAAACAGTCGGATGATACCATTGGCATTGCTCAAGCGTTGATTAGGACGCATTGGCGTGAGCGGGGCAGCGCCCGGTGCCTGCCGCAATGACGGCGCACTGGGCGTTTCCTGCTGTGGCGTCGCTTGCACCCGTTGAATAGGCTCACGCGAACCGCTGGACATGGCCTGCGAGGTCGCTAAGACCGTAAACGCGGCGCCCGCCAGAAGAGCCGCCCACGCGCGCTTGTTCGCTTTTGCAATTAACCCGTTCATCAAACACATCCGACACAAAGATATGTGAGCCTTGTGGCGCAGACAGGAGCAAGAGGAAATGGCTGGAACCGATCGTCGCCAAAAATTGATTGCCGAAGGCCCGGTCGTCGTCTTGGTCAATCCGCAGCTGGGCGAGAACATCGGTGCGGCGGCGCGCGCCATGGCGAATTTTGGCTTGAGCGAATTGCGTTTGGTGGACCCGCGCGACGGATGGCCAAATCCCGTGGCGAAAGCCAACGCTGCAAAGGCCGATCACATCATAGACGTCGTTCAAGTGTTCGGTGATCTCGCCACCGCAATCAAAGATCTGAATTTCGTTATCGCCACCACCGCCCGCCAGCGCGAAATGCTAAAACCGGTGCGCGGTCCCCGTGAAGCCGCGACGCAATTGCGCATCCGCCATGAAGCGGGACAAAAGACCGGCATTCTGTTCGGGCGGGAACGGTCAGGCCTTGAGAGCGTGGAAGTGGCGCTGGCCGACGAAATTGTCACTTTTCCTGTCAATCCGGCATTCGCGTCCCTCAACATCGCACAAGCTGTCCTGCTAATGAGTTACGAATGGATGGGATCTGGCGATGCGCAGCTGCCCATTGGGGAACCGCCCAGTGTGCCCGCAGAAAAGAGCGACTTGTTCGGCCTGTTCGACCATCTGGAGGGGGCGCTGGATAAGGAAAACTATTTCCGTCCGCCCCACAAAAAAGCCACCATGGTGGAGAACCTGCGCACGATCTTTCAAAAGGCCGGATTGAGCCAACAGGAAATACACGCTCTGCGCGGTGTGGTGGCTACGTTGGAGGGTCGCAAAACCAGACCGCGCCAGGATCGACAGGCACCCAAACCCAAGAAGAGCATCCAAACCCAGGGTTGACGGTCTGCAGAGCCACTAAGGGTAAAGCCCAACACCCTTGTTTTGATCTGGTGAATGGGCTTTGAGTGCCCAACATAATTATGATCGAATCTGATCTGCTCTGATCTGTGCAACACGCCGTGTCAGCGCTGCTAATAAGCCCGGTGCCCAATGCGATTAACCGACTATTTTTTGCCCGTTTTGAAAGAAGCCCCGCGTGAGGCTGAGATCATATCTCACCGCCTGATGTTGCGGGCAGGCATGATCCGCCAGCAATCTGCAGGTATCTATTCATGGCTGCCGCTGGGCCTGAAGGTCCTGCGCAAAGTGGAACAGATCGTTCGGGAAGAGCAAAACCGGGCAGGGGCCATCGAAGTGCTCATGCCGACGATCCAGAGTGCCGATCTCTGGCGAGAGTCCGGGCGGTATGATGATTACGGCAAAGAGATGCTACGCATTCAGGACCGCCATGAGCGTGACATGCTGTTTGGCCCCACAAATGAGGAAATGATCACGGATATCTTCCGCACCTATGTGAAGAGCTATCGGGATTTGCCGCTCAACCTCTACCACATTCAATGGAAGTTTCGCGACGAGGTGCGGCCCCGGTTTGGCGTTATGCGCGGCCGCGAGTTTTTGATGAAGGATGCGTATTCCTTTGATCTCGACGAGACCTCTGCGCGAGCATCCTACTACCGCATGTTTGTCTCGTATTTGCGCACGTTTGACCGCTTGGGTGTTACGGCTATTCCCATGCGCGCGGACACAGGGCCAATCGGCGGGGATTTGAGCCATGAATTCTTGATTTTGGCCGATACCGGTGAAAGCGAGGTCTTCTGCCATTCCGACTACGATAGTCTGGACGTGCCGGGCCGCGGTGTGGACTACAAAGACGACGCGGCCATTGAGGCGATCTTTGAAAACTGGACCCGCGCCTACGCCCGCACCGACGAAATGCATGACGAAGCACTTTGGGCCGACGTCCCAGAAGCCGACCGCAAAAACGCCCGTGGCATCGAAGTGGGGCACATCTTTAATTTCGGAACAAAGTACTCGGAGCCCATGGGCGCGAAAGTGGCCGGCCCCGATGGTCAGGATCACTTCGTGCAGATGGGTTCCTACGGCATTGGCCCGAGCCGACTGGTCGCAGCCTTGATCGAAGCTTCGCACGACGATGATGGCATCATCTGGCCGGCCTCGGTTGCCCCGTTCGATGTTGGTGTGATCAATTTGCGCCAAGGAGACCAGGCGACGGACAGTGCGTGCGAAGACATGCACGCCAAACTGTCCAACGCTGGTTTTGACGTGCTCTATGACAACACCGACAACCGGGCAGGCGGCAAGTTTGCGCTTGCCGATCTGATCGGTCTGCCTTGGCAGTTCATTATCGGACCGCGTGGGCTCAAGTCCGGCGAAATCGAACTGAAAGAACGGGCCAGCGGTGAGCGTCACAGCTTGTCCATGGAAGCTGCGATGAACCGTCTGTTGGAGTGGAAGTCTGAGACAGAGGCACGTTTCGGTGGCTGAAGCCTCATCACCAAATGCCCCGGCTCGCACGGGCTCGACCGGAGCGTTCTCCGGCTTTGAGTGGATGCTCGCCCGCCGTTATCTGGGCAGCCGCCGCAAAGAGACCTTCATTTCGGTTATCTCGATCATTTCCTTCATTGGCATCATGCTGGGCGTGATGACGCTGATTATCGTGATGGCGGTGATGAACGGGTTCCGCACAGAATTGCTGGACCGAATTTTGGGCATCAACGGCCACATCATTATCCAGCCTGTGCACTCTGAATTGACTGACTATGACGCGGTGGCCAAGCGTATTTCCGGCGTTGACGGTGTGGTGCTTGCCTTGCCACTGGTCGAGGGCGAGGTTTTGGCGTCCGGCGGGCAGGGCGGCAGCGGTGCCCGGGTACGCGGTATGCGCGAGGCCGATTTGAAGCTGCTTCCATCTGTCGGAAGCAATATTATCGAAGGCAGTCTGGACGGTTTTGACAGCGCTGAGGGCGTGGCCATCGGTGTCAATATGGCCAACAATCTGCGCCTCGCTTTGGGGGACAGCATTACGCTGGTGACGCCGGACGGGAACCGCACCGCGTTTGGCGTTTCGCCCCGTGTGAAGGCCTATCCGGTCGTGGCGATCTTCAAAATGGGCATGTCGGAATATGACAATATTTTCGTCTTCATGCCGCTGGAAGAGTCGCAGCTATACTTCAACAAAGAGGGAAAGGCCGACGTCATCGAAGTGTTTGCTGACGACCCTGACCGCGTAGACCGATTGCGCGAACCGTTGGAAGCGGCGGCGGAACGACCGGTCACGATCTACGACTGGCGACAACGCAACACGTCCTTCTTCCAAGCGCTTGAAGTTGAGCGCAATGTGATGTTTCTGATTCTCACGCTGATCATTCTGGTTGCCGCGCTCAACATTATTTCGGGGCTCTTTATGTTGGTGAAAGACAAGGGTCGCGACATCGCGATCCTGCGCACCATGGGGGCGACCCGCGGAGCCGTTATGCGCATTTTCCTCATCACGGGGTCCAGCATCGGCGTCCTGGGAACACTGGCGGGTTTCGGTCTTGGTGTTGCCGTGTGTCTCAACATCGCGTCCATCCAGCGGGGTTTGAATGCCCTGTTCGGCACCGATCTCTGGGACCCAACCGTACGGTTCTTGAGCGAGATACCGGCCCGTTTGGACATGGGGGAAACACTGATGGTGTTGGGCATGGCCTTGAGCCTATCTCTTCTGGCAACGCTTTTCCCAGCTTGGCGGGCGGCCCGTCTCGATCCGGTAGAGGCCTTGCGTTATGAGTGATGCTGCAGCGCCAAAACCCATGTTTGTGATGTCAGATGTCGAGCGCACCTATGGCAGCGGCGACAGCAAATTGACTGTTTTGAAAGACGCGAACCTGACGCTGAATGCCGGTGAACTGGTGGCGCTTGTTGCGCCGTCCGGGGCTGGAAAATCCACATTGCTCCATCTTGCCGGACTGTTGGAAGAACCGGACGGCGGATCCATTGCAATTGACGGCCACGAGTGCGGCAACCTCGCGGATAACGCCCGCACGCGGATGCGCCGTTTGGACATCGGATTTGTGTATCAGTTTCACCATCTGCTGCCGGAATTGAACGCCCGCGAAAACATTACGTTGCCCATGATGATCGCTGGTGAAACAACTGCATCCGCCCGCGCGCGTTCCGATGCGTTGTTGGAGCGCTTGGGAATCTTGCCGCGCGCCACCCACCGCCCGGGCCAATTGTCCGGCGGTGAGCAACAGCGTGTCGCCATCGCCCGCGCGGTGGCCAACAACCCTAAACTGCTGTTGGCCGACGAGCCCACCGGCAATCTTGATCCCAGCACGTCAGATGTTGTGTTTGACGCTTTGACCGACCTTGTGCGTTCCACAGGACTTGCTGCACTTATTGCCACCCACAACCACGCGCTGGCCGCACAGATGGACCGCATTGTGACGATTAGTGACGGCAAGATCGTCTCCCACTCCTGAATTCAGTATCGGCGTAAAAGCGGACGAAACACGAACAAACTTGACAGACAGCAAAAAGAACATATAGTGAACATTAGAGTTGTTTGTACGGAGTGCCTGTCATGTCTGCCTTTATCCACAACATCGCCGCTGCCCTGTCCTTAAGCGTCTTTCTTTTCATGGTGCTGGCCCTGGCTCACGTCGCGGCATAACACCTGCGCTCATTTTCATGTGTACCATCGCGCCGCCATCGCTCCGACGCTGTGGACTGACTTTGCTCAGATCCGCATGATGCCACAACGCTCTCCCAAGCCGCCTCCGAGTCGGCTAGGAGGGGCAAGTGGTGCAAGGAGTGCGGGCGGGTGAACCAACAGGATAAGACAACTGCTGCGCTAAGTGCTGGCCTAGAAGCCGATGCGCGAGGCGAGGCCCGACGTGCGGGAACAGCGCAGCCATTTGTTCATCTCCACGTCCACTCCGCCTATTCCCTGCTTGAGGGTGCGCTTCCTCTTGCAACCATGATTGATCTTGCAACTGCCGATGAGCAGCCAGCACTTGCGATTACCGATAGAAGCAACCTCTTTGGCGCTCTGGAGTATTGCGAAAAGGCGATTAAAAAGGGGCTTCAGCCCATCGTCGGGTGCACCTTGGAAGTCGACTTCCGGTCGGTTGATCAGGCCGACCCGCAAGACAGTCCGGTGCGCATGAACTCGGCTTCGCAGGAAGCCATGACAGCCTTCCCGGTATTGGTACTGCTTGCATCCAATCGTGAGGGCTATGAGAACCTCACCAAGCTGGCGAGCCTTGCCCACTTGGAAGGTGCGGCCAAGTCGCGGCCTCACATTTCTCTGGATCAATTGACCGAGCACAATGCGGGCCTGATCGTGCTCACGGGTGGCCCATCCGGCCCATTGAATATAGCCCTTATTGAAGAGCAAACGGACTTGGCCCGCACTCGGTTAGCCAGCTTGCAAAGCGTTTTCGATGGTCGGCTCTACATCGAACTTCAGCGTCATGAAGGCTATTCCCGTGCGGTCGAAGATGCGCTGGTGGATTTTGCTTATGATCGTGACGTGCCGCTGGTAGCGACGAATGAAGCCTATTTTCCAAAGCGCGAAGACTATCAGGCCCACGACACGCTGATCTGCATCGCTGAAGGGCGCATGGTGAGTGAGGATGATCGCAGAAAGCTCACCCCTGACCACTTCTTGCGTCCGGCTCACGAGATGGTGCAACTGTTCTGCGATCTGCCGGAGGCGATACACAACACTGTCGAGATTGCCCGGCGCTGCGCCTACCGCGTGCCGATGCGGGATCCCATCCTTCCATTCTTTACCGACGGAAAGGGCCAGGACCCGCTCGAAGCAGAAGCACAGGAATTGAGGGCACAGGCAAAAGCCGGTTTGGAATTGCGATTGGAGCAAAACGAACTGGCTCCGGGCCACACGCGCGATGACTACGACAAACGGTTGGAGTTTGAGCTCAACGTCATCGAGAGCATGAAATTTCCAGGCTACTTTTTGATCGTTGCGGACTTCATCAAATGGTCAAAGGCGCAAAATATACCAGTGGGACCGGGCAGGGGGTCCGGGGCGGGGTCGCTGGTTGCGTGGTCGCTCACAATCACCGATCTCGATCCCATGCGGTTTTCGCTTCTGTTCGAGCGCTTCTTGAACCCTGAACGGGTGTCCATGCCCGATTTCGATATCGATTTTTGTCAGGACCGGCGCGACGAAGTCATCCATTACGTGCAGGAAAAATACGGCCGCGAGCAGGTGGCTCAGATCATTACATTCGGGACGCTGCAGGCGCGGGCGGTGCTGCGTGACGTGGGGCGGGTTCTACAAATGCCCTACGGCCAGGTCGACCGCCTGTGTAAAATGGTGCCCAACAATCCGGCCAATCCCACCACATTGAAAGAGGCGGTCACCTCCGAACCGGGTCTGATGGAAGCGCGGAACTCCGAGCAGGAAGTCGATCAACTGATCTCAATTGCGCTCAAACTTGAGGGCCTGTTTCGCCACGCATCCACACATGCGGCGGGCATCGTCATCGGCGACCGCCCGCTGCACGATCTTGTGCCGCTCTACCGCGATCCGCGATCTGATATGCCGGTCACTCAGTTCAATATGAAATGGGTTGAGCAGGCGGGCTTGGTGAAATTCGACTTTCTGGGCCTAAAAACGCTCACTGTTATTCGCACAGCGGTGAACTACATCGCCCAGCGCGGAGTGACGGTGGACGTCGACCACCTACCGCTGGAGGACGAAGCCACGTTTGCAATGCTGCAGCGCGGCGAGACCGTTGGCGTGTTCCAGCTGGAATCCATGGGCATGCGCAAGGCGCTGATCGGCATGAAGCCTGACCAGTTTGAAGATATCATCGCTCTTGTGGCGCTGTATCGGCCCGGCCCGATGGAGAACATCCCGCTCTACAACGCTCGCAAGCATGGCGAAGAGGAACCGGATTACTACGACGACAAAATCGAGGCGGTCCTCAAAGAGACCCACGGCGTCATTATCTACCAAGAACAGGTGATGCAAATCGCGCAGATCCTGTCCGGTTACTCCTTGGGCGAAGCCGACATGCTGCGCCGCGCCATGGGCAAGAAAATCCGTGCGGAGATGGAAGTACAGCGCAAACGCTTTGTGGACGGTGCGGTTGAAGGCGGTCTCACCAAGGCTCGCGCGGATTACATTTTCGATGTTTTGGCCAAGTTTGCGGACTACGGATTCAATAAGTCCCACGCTGCCGCCTACGCGCTGGTGTCGTATCAAACCGCTTGGTTGAAGGCCAACCATCCTGTTGAATTCATGGCCGCTCTCATGACGCTGGATATGGGCAATACCGACAAACTGCACGATTTTTATCGCGATGCGAAACGTGCGAAAATTGAGGTTGTTGCGCCGTCGGTGAACCGGTCTGACCGCGCCTTCACCGTGCGGGAGGGTAAAATTCACTATGCGCTGGCCGCCATCAAAGGGGTGGGCGATCACGCCATGGCGCACGTTCAAGCCGTGCGTGAGGAAGGTGGCCCCTTCAAATCACTGACCGATTTCTTCACGCGCATTGACCCGAAACAACTCAATCGGAAGATGTTGGAAAACCTCACGCAGGCCGGCGCATTTGATTGCTTTGGCTTTCCCCGCGAACAAGTGATCGGCGGCTTGGACCGCTTGATCGGCCATGCGACGCGCGTGGCGGACAACACAGCCATCGGCATGAGCGATATGTTTGGCGGTGATAGCGACGCAACTCAGGTGACATTGCTACCGGTGCAGGCGTGGACACCGGCGGATAAACTGTTCCGCGAGTTCCAGTCATTGGGCTTTTATCTCTCGGCCCATCCCTTGGATGAATACACGAGCTACCTTGAAAAGATGCGCGTTCGCTCATGGGATGACATGCAGCGTGATGTCCGGGCAGGGTCACCCGGTGGGTCCATCGCGGGCACGGTGGTCAGCCTGCAAATCCGCAAAACCAAAAGTGGCAACCGCATGGGGATCGTACAAGCGTCAGACCCCAGCGGGCAGTTCGAGGCGGTGTTGTTTTCTGAAACACTGGAAACTTACCGCGAGATGCTGGTTGCGGGCACGTCCGTAATCCTAAACGTCGCTGCTGAAGACCGCCCGGAGGGCGTGAGCCTGCGCATAAACGGGGTGAAGGCGCTTGAAGCGGAAGCTGCCAAAGTCGAGCGGCAACTCTACATCTTCCTGAGGGATGACAAGCCGCTGCGCGGCATACAAGAGCGGGTGCGCGACCGCGGCGAAGGCAATGTGAGCCTCATCGTCCTGCAGGATGATGGCGAGCGCGAAGTTGAGATAAGTCTGCCCGGTAAACGTCTGATTTCGCCGCAAATTGCCGGTGCCATCAAAGCCATTCAGGGCGTTGTGGACGTACAACTGGTCTGACGGACCCGGTTCCATCAGTCAGTCCATGCCTCCTTCCTAGGTCCGTCTAAACAAGCTGTGTGCCCTCGTGCGCATGATGTTTCCTCAAATCTTACTGTCCTGCTTAACCGCGAATTAAGGTTGATCAGGTGTGATGTCGGCTGTGTCTGTGTTGGTTTTGGCTTTGTAAATGCGTTCCAAAAATTGGCTTTTTAACAATCACGCGCGTGTAAATGCACCCGCATCTGCGCCTCAAACCGCGCAAAAGAGTGCATCCAGAAAGGCTCTCTCCCGCAGCTTTTTGTGGCTGGCCGCCGGCACAATCCTGTCCGCTTGCAGCAATGACGCCATTCGATTTGAAGAAGCGCTGACCACTGGCAGCATCGGCAATACGTCCAATCAAAACGCGATCATCTATAAGCAAAATGGCAGCAGCAGACTTGCGGGCACCGCCCTCAAAGATCAGCCATATCCTGGCGACATTGATGGCAACGTAACCGGCTCGATCCACCGGACGCGGTCCGGCGTTTCGGTGGTGCGTCGCAATGTGAGCGGCAACGCCCCGGCGGTCTCGCGTTCCAATCTGCCAAAGTTGAGCGCGCCCAAAGTGACCGCCCCCGCCATTCCCGCGCCCAGGATCGCTAAGACGCCGACATACGCTGCGCCAACTTATGCGGCACCAAGCTATTCCGCACCCAAAGTGTCGGCACCCGCTGTTCGCTACAAGGCGCCGGTTCCCCGTTCCACGGCCCCTGGCATCGCCGTGCTGCCACCGCGCGGCGGTGTATCGACGGATAGCACCATCACCGGATCAGTGCAGGCTCCAAATTCGGCTACGCCTGCAGTCGCGCCTATCGCTCGGTCTTTTCCAGCAAATAATGCGCCAACCACAACCCAGCAGGCTTCAAACAGACCATCTGCCGGCAGCGGCTGGACCAAGGCTGGCGGCACATGGGTGACCGTTGGACAGGGGGAGACGCTGTATAACCTCTCCCGGCGCTACGGCGTGCCAGTATCCGCCATTTCTAAGGCGAACGGTATTTCGGACCCGTCCAAAGTGTCGTCTGGCACGAAAATTTTGATCCCTACCTATTCGTTTAGCTCATCCGCTCCAATTTCTGCTCCGGACAGCAACCCGGGCACTAAGGTGGCGCGTGCTACGCGTGGTTTCCAAGGGCAGGTGTTGAACGGTCGTGTGGCGGTGCCCACGGCCCGCAGTCGCGATGTGGCTGCAGTACAAGGTTCGGTTCCAGCCCCATTGCCTGTGCCCCCGGTCGGGGGGGCAAACGTCAACACCGGTAGCTACACCGTAAAATCCGGCGATACGCTTTACGGCATTTCGCGCAGCACAGGTGCGTCCGTCCAAGCGATCCAGTCTGCAAACGGGATGACCAACACGACCGTGCGCATCGGGCAGCGTTTGCGCATTCCTTCGGGTGGGCAAACCGTGGCCAGCACGGATACGATTGTGACGGGCAGCGTGCCAAAGACCCGCGTCGAAAAACAACGTCCAACGGTTCAAAGCCCGGCACCGAAGGTGACGTATCGCGCGCCAAAGCCGAAAAGCAATAAAAACGTCGCATCCGTCGCGCCTGCAGCTTTCCAATGGCCCTTAAAGGGGCGTGTCTTGGCCCGTTTCGGCGAAAAAATGGCCGGAAACACCAATGATGGTATCGATATCGCCGCGCCTGTGGGCTCGTCTGTACGCGCCGTACGCAGCGGAAAGGTCATCTACGCCGGATCGGAACTGGAAGACTTCGGCCAATTGATCCTGCTCAGCCATTCTGACGGGTGGGTGAGTGCATATGCCCACGCGTCCAAAACGTTGGTGAAGCGGGGCGACACCGTTCAGACCGGGCAGGTAATCGCCAAATCCGGACAAACGGGCAATGCGGCATCACCACGTCTGCATTTTGAACTGCGCAAGAATTCTAGCCCGGTGAACCCGCTTAATCACCTGAAATAGGCTGGCTGTGGCGAGCTTTTCGCCCCTTACAGGCTCTTGCCCTCGCGTCCGGCGAGTTCGGTGACAAATTGCCATGCCACGCGGCCGGATCGGCTGCCGCGTGTTGTGGACCATTCAAGCGCTTCTCCGCGTACGTCTTCGAGCGTTTTGCCGATTTCAAAGTGGTTTAGATAGCCGTCTACCATGGCGAGATAGTCCTCCTGACTGCACTTGTGGAAGCCGAGCCATAATCCAAACCGATCCGAAAGCGAAACCTTCTCCTCCACCGCCTCGGATGGAGTGATTGCGGTGGACCGCTCGTTTTCGATCATGTCTCTGGGCATGAGGTGTCTGCGGTTGGATGTGGCATAGAAAATGCAATTCTCCGGACGCCCCTCGACACCGCCATCAAGAGCGGCCTTGAGCGCTTTGTAGCTCGTGTCGTCGTGGTCAAACGACAAGTCATCGCAAAACAGGATGAAGCGCTTCGGCTGTTCTTTCAGGATCAAAAGAAGCGAAGGCAACGTGTCGATGTCCTCGCGGTGGATTTCAACCAGTTTGAGAGGCGTTGCACCGCTACTGTTCTTTGTCTGATTGATGGTGGCGTGGGCCGCCTTCACGAGGGATGATTTGCCCATGCCACGCGCTCCCCATAACAAAGCATTGTTGGCAGGAAGTCCGTTGGCAAATCGGGCTGTGTTTTCAATCAGGATATCACGAACACGGTCGATGCCGCGCAGCAGCACCATGTCTACACGGTTCACTTTTGGAACCGGCTGGAGCCAGTTTCGCGATGGAGTCCACACAAATGCGTCAGCCACGGCGAGATCGTTATCAGGGTTGGCCGCTGGCACCGCACGCTCTAGCAAACGCGTGAGAGCGTCCAATTTGGTGTTTAGCTCCTGTAACTGCTCGGTTTTCTTTCCCAATATCTCGCCCTCTATCGTCAAAGCGTGGCTTTGCTATCACAGGCGATGTGCGGAACCAAACGGCACTCTTGGGACTGCCTAAAGGGGTGGCGGGCTGCGGTTGCATCGCGGTGCCCGTCCACTATATTCGCCCAAGTTTCAAAGGGATTCCTCGGGCGCTTGTCGCCAACCAGTCCATATCCCGTTTATTCCACGAAAAGGGTTTTCGCATGTTCATCACACCGGCCTATGCGCAAAGTGCAGGCGGAGCGGGCGGCAGTATTGTCGAGCTGCTTTTTCCGCTCATTCTTGTTGGCGGCATCATGTGGTTCCTCGTCATCCGTCCTCAGCGGCAGGCCGCAAAAGCCCGTGAAGAGATGCTGGGGTCCATTCGGCGTAACGACACAGTGATCACCGGGGGTGGAATTGTTGGTAAGGTGACAAAAATCATCGACGACGCAGAGCTCGAAGTGCAGATCGCGACCGACGTAAAGGTGAAAATCATGCGCCACCTGATTGCAGATGTGCGTGTGAAAGGCCAACCGGCCAAGGCTGTTGAGGCGAAGGGCGACGCGAAAGCTGCTAATGATGATGCCGAGGAGGCGGAAGAAAAGCCTGCTGCAAAACCGAAGCGGTCAACGCGCACACGGCGCAAGCCAGCTCCAAAAAGCTGATCGCGTAAGACACAGTCCTGTGGCGAATGACCGCCATTCCAAAACGATGCGGCTGATCCCGCACCGCATAAGAGCCCGAAGAGAGCCCCATGCTGCATTTCTCAAATTGGAAGATCGTCTGGATCATGCTGGCCGTGTCCATTGGCGTCATGTTGGCTCTGCCAAACGCCTTTTCGGAAAAAACACTGGCCGGTTTGCCGGATTGGTTTCCTAAACGCCAAATCAGCCTGGGATTGGACCTTCAAGGCGGGGTGCATCTGCAAGTGAAGGTAGAGCGGGCGGGCATTGAGACCGAGCGTCTCGAAACCCTGGAAAGCGATGTCCGTACCCAGTTGCGTGATCGGGATCTGGGGCCAATTGGCTATTCCGGCATTCGCGCCAGCGGCAACAATGTCACCGTCCGCCTCCTGACGCCTGATGATGCAACCCGGGCCAAGGAGCGCCTTGCCAACCTGTTGGAGCCCATCGCACCCTCTGGCACGCTGATTTCAGGCATAGGCATCACGGAAGTGACGGAAAACGAGCCGTCCGCCGGAGTGCTGGAGTATCAACTCACCACCGAAGGCATTGACGAGCGCTTGAGAGCTGCCGTTTCCCAATCCATCGAAGTGATCCGCCGACGGGTTGATGAATTGGGGACCACGGAACCGATTATTCAGCGGCAAGGCACGGATCGTGTGATCGTGCAGGTGCCGGGCTTCGGTGATCCGGAGCGCCTCAAAGAGCTGATAGGCACAACTGCCAAATTGTCGTTCCACATGGTCGACAACACCATGGGCGTGAACGACGCACTGGCCAACCGTCCACCGGTTGGGTCGGAGGTGATCAACACCAACGAACCTGAAAGCGGTGAAGCGCAGATCTTGATCAAAAAACGGGTCGAAATCAGCGGTGAAGACTTGAACGACGCCCAACAGGGCTTCGACCAGCGCACCAACGAACCCATTGTCACGTTCCGCTTCAACACGAAAGCCGCCCGCCGGTTTTGTACGCTGTCATCGCAAAACATTGGCAGCCGTTTTGCCATCGTCCTCGACACTACGTCCATTTCCGCACCCGTCATCCGCGACGCGATATGTGGCGGTTCGGGTCAGATCAGCGGCAACTTCACTGCCGAAACAGCCAACGACCTTGCGGTTCTGATGCGGGCAGGCGCTCTGCCTGCTGAAATTACATTCGTTGAAGAGCGCACCGTTGGTCCAGGCCTCGGTCAAGACTCCATCGAAGCCGGTCAGCAGGCTTCCATCGTTGCCGGCGTTTTAGTCGTGATCTTCATGCTGCTGGCCTATGGCAAGCTTGGTATCATCGCAGTTGTAGCATTGACGGCCAACATTGCGCTCATCATGGGCGGCTTGTCTGTGCTTGGCGCGACGCTCACCCTGCCCGGCATCGCAGGGATCGTGCTCACCATGGGTATGGCGGTGGACGCCAACGTGTTGATTTACGAACGAATACGGGAAGAAAAACGGGACGGGCGATCACTTGTTCAAGCCATTGATTCCGGCTTCCGCCAAGCCATGGCAACCATTTTGGACGCTAACATCACCACACTGATTGCAGCCTTCATTCTGTTCTATCTCGGCTCCGGCCCAATTCGCGGCTTCGCGGTTACGCTTGCCATCGGTATTGTAACCTCCGTGTTTACAGCCTTCACTCTGACCCGCTTGATGGTCGCTCTGTGGCTGCGTTGGGAACGTCCAAAAGAGTTGCCGCGCGGCTTCATCAAGCTGGTGCCCGACAACACCCAGCTGCGGTTTATGATTTACCGCAAACTCTCCTTCCCGCTGTCGGCCATCCTTTTAGTCGGCTCGCTTGGCATGTTCATCACCTACAACCTGAACTATGGCATCGACTTCAGGGGCGGTACGCTCGTGGAATACCAGTCCAAAGCGCCGGTCGCAGATCTGGCCAGCGTGCGAGAACGTTTGAACGAGTTGAACTTGGGTGACATTCAGGTTCAGGAGTTCGGCCAACCCAATGAGTTGCTCATTCGTATCGAAAGCCAGGCCGGTGGCGACAATGCCGAGCAGAGCGCTCTGGCCTTGGTCAAAGAGGTGATGGAGGAGGACCACAATTTCCGCAGGCAAGAGGTGGTTGGGCCGACCGTTTCGGGGGAACTCGCACGCGCGGGCACCATTGCCGTCTTGGTCTCTTTGCTGGCGATCATGGTCTATATCTGGTTCCGGTTTGAGTGGCAGTTTGCCCTCGGTGCGGTGGCTGCCACCTTGCACGATGTGATCTTGACCATCGGCATGTTCGCGCTCTTACAGATCGAGTTTTCGCTCTCCTCCATCGCGGCGATCCTCACGATTGTGGGGTATTCGTTGAACGATACCGTGGTGGTCTACGACCGAATACGAGAGAAACTGCGAAAATATAAGAAGATGCCCATACGTGATTTGCTCGATTTTGCGATCAACAAAACGCTTTCGCGCACTGTGATGACATCGGTGACAACTTTGCTCGCTTTGTGCGCCCTGTACTTCCTTGGCGGTGAAGTGCTGCGCGGGTTCACCTTCGCAATGATTTTCGGCATCGTGATCGGTACCTATTCATCGATCTTTATCGCGGCACCCATCCTCATCCTGTTCAAGTTGCGCCCTGGCGCGCTCGATCAGGCTGATCCGTCGCCCTATGTCGGACAGGAAGTGCAAGAGGTAAAATAACTTGGCCAATCCGGTGGAAAACGCACCTGGACGGTCGGCTGCTGCTTCGTCTGCAACGCGCTCGGATTGGGCGCGGCCTGATAAACGTCTCAGCACACCGGGTTTGGAAATCCGCCAGGCTCATTTCCCCGGTCGCGCACCTGTGGACAGCTACGGCGCGGGCGGGTTCCGTTTTGCGGACATGTCTCATCGCGGCAGCATCATGCTCCTGCCGAGCGGTATTTACGGGTGGACCGCAAACACGTTGAGCGACATCACGCCCCCCAGCCTGACCCAGTTGAAGACTGAGACCGATCTGGAGTTAGTCCTGTTCGGCACCGGACAAGAGTTGCAAATGCTGGACGATACGACGCTGGCGTTCATGGAAGAAACGGGGTTGCGGGCTGAGGTCATGGCCACCGGAGCCGCAGCGCGTACGTTCAACGTCCTGCTTGCCGAAGGTCGTCCCGTAGGAGCGGCATTGTTGGCCGTGGCTTAGGCGCACCGCGTGACGGACAGCACACAGCCTCAGATTTCAGACGAGATTGCTTTCATGGCGCGGGATACGGTCCGCGCTGGAGCAAGAGACCAGTATTTGTCCAACCTGCTGCTGCCTCAAAACCTGCAACCGCTCGCAATGGTGCTGGACGCCCTGCACGTTGAACTCACCAACATAGCGCTGATGCGGGGTGAGCCGGTGGCCCGCCAAATCCGGCTTCAGTGGTGGGTTGAGGTGTTTGCTGGCGAACGCCGAGGAGAGGGGGAAGGGCACCCGCTGGCGGCCGCTTGCTTGGACTTGGCGGAAAGCGGCCATGTGAGCCTGGAAGTCCTGTCAGCGAAAGCAAACGCGCACATGCGTGAACTCTATGCCGACCCCTTCGAAGACAAAAACACTCTGGAAGGTTGGGCTGGGGACACCCGCGCCACATCGTTTCAACTCTTAGCCAATGCTGCACGTCTGACACCGCCCCCCGATCCTGCGTTGCACGGTCATGCCGGCGTTGCTTGCGGTCTGATTGCGCTTCTGCAAACCGCCAGCTTGCGCTTGGGCAACAGTTCCGGTCTCTATCCATTGGACCTGCTCACGGCTGTCGGGTTGACGGCGGAAGACGTGTTGGAGAAGGCGGCCTCACCCAGCGGGCGGATTGATTTACGTCCGTTTACCGCCGTTATGGTGGACATGGCGCAAAACCATCTGGCGAGCGCACAAAAACACTTGGGCACCGATCCCGTCTCGCGTGCCATCGTAAGACCGCTCGCATTGGTCCGGCGTTATGGAGCCGCGATTGCAAAGACCCCTGACATCATCTGGCAAGGGCCGGCCACCTTGCCGCAATGGCGTGTCCAGTGGCTGTTGTGGAAAGGCGTTTGACCGGGCCTTCATCCGCAACACCCTGCGCATTTGAGTGATTTCGGCAGCGTTTGTTTAACACAACTGCGATATTCTCGCTGCTTGCAACAGCGCAGAAGTGGTTAAGACTTAACCGTGCTTCGCAGCCCATGCCCCACATACCGTGTGACGGAGTGTAAAGATGGAACGCTCATTGTCTGATTGGAATGAGAAACTGCGCGGGACCGCTGCGCAGGATTTGCTGTCTTCATGGTCAAAGCGAGTGCAGGTCAGCACGTCCTACCTGCAAGAGCCCAACTACCACATTGCCGTCGCGGAACGCATGCGCAATCTGGCCTACATGTCGATTGATCTGGAAGACGACCTCCGCTTGGAACTGCGGGAGCGCGGCAATGCTATTTTGGCTGCTGTGCGAGACATCCACGCTGAAAACGGAAAGTTGGTCCGGCTCTTGGATGAAACACGCACGAAGAGTGATGCCTATTTCGACAAATACGGCAGCAAGACCGCCCGCACCTACATGTACGAGCGTGGTCTGATAAGCCTCTCCGGCGACCGGATGGCCACCGCCTAAGGCTTATTCGGCAGCGTCCAAGATGGTTTCGTTTCCCGCAGACTTCGCTAACCAGACGTCCATATCATCCAACGCGCGAGACGTGATGGCGCGCTTTTTGGCAGCGCCTTTCTCCTTGCCCCGCCAACGGCCAATATGGCCTTCCGGCTTGCGGATCTCGACCGGCGGAAACAGGCCGAAATTCACATTCATTGGCTGAAAAGAGCGTCGCCCCATACCCTCGTCATAGGCAATGTGGCCCTTTGTGATGTGGCTCAGCAGAGCGCCAAACGCCGTGGTCTCCGGCGGCACATCCGGTGTTTCGCCTTTGCGGTCGGCCACGGTGAAGCGGCCCGTCAGCAAGCCAATGGCTGCTGATTCCACGTAGCCTTCGCACCCGGTGATTTGGCCCGCAAATCTGATATGCGGACGGGATTTCAAACGCAGTGTTTCGTCAAGCAGCGTTGGCGAGTTCAAAAACGTATTGCGATGGAGACCGCCAAGGCGGGCAAATTCGGCGTTTTCAAGGCCAGGTATGGTGCGGAAAATAGCAGCCTGTGCGCCGTATTTCAGTTTCGTCTGAAAACCCACCATATTGTACAGAGTGCCCAAAGCGTTGTCCTGGCGCAGTTGCACTACGGCATAGGCCTTCTCGTCGGGCTTGTGCACATTGGTCAGTCCCATGGGTTTCATCGGCCCATGGCGAAGAGTTTCGCGTCCACGCTCCGCCATGATCTCAATCGGCAAGCAGCCATCGAAATAGGGCACGTTTTCCCACTGCTTGAACTCTGCTTTTTCGCCCGCCAAAAGCGCGTCGATGAAGGCTTCGTACTGGTCGCGGTTCATCGGACAATTCAGATAGTCTTTGCCAGTGCCACCGGGGCCAACTTTGTCGTAGCGTGACTGGAACCAAGCCGTGTCCAGATCAATAGTGTCGAAATGAACGATGGGGGCGATGGCATCAAAGAAGGCGAGGGCGTCTTCCCCCGTCTCAGCCGCGATGGCGGCTCCGAGATCCGGCGCGGTCAAAGGACCAGTGGCGATAATCGTTTCGCCCCACGTTTCGGGCGGCAGGCCGGATACTTCCTCGCGCACCACGGTAACCAGCGGGTGCGCCATCAATTTTGCGGTCACGCCTTCCGCAAATCCATCACGATCCACGGCGAGTGCCGACCCTGCGGGCACCTGATGCGCGTCGGCGCTGGCCATGATAAGCGAACCGCACTTGCGCATTTCTTCATGCAGAAGGCCAACGGCATTGCCGTGCTTGTCGTCAGACCGGAACGAGTTGGAGCATACAAGCTCTGCCAACGAATCGGTCTGATGCGCGTCGGTACCGCGCACACCGCGCATTTCGTGCAAGATGACGGGGAGACCGGACTGGGCAATTTGCCAAGCAGCTTCGCTTCCGGCCAAACCGCCGCCGATTATGTGGACTGGTTTTTCGCTCATAAACACGAGCTACTGGCTTCCGTCAGCATGTTCAAGAGTGGTGATGGGCCTGCGGCACGAATGCCACATCACGGCAAAATCATGCGGGCGTGTTTGGCGCTTTGTGCGCCTTTGTGCCATTTCATGTCCGGCGTGGATTGCAATGGTGATTTAGCGGTCCATTTACGAATGCGCTGAGAGGCTTTGGAACGAGGCATATGGCATTGGTACGATCCTTGGCAGCTGTTGCCGCTTTTGCAACCCTCACAGCTTGTAGCCAGACGAGCAGCTCAAGTTCGTCTACATACTCTGCTGCTCTGGTGCCAACTGAGCAGGTTATGAAAATCTGCTCCGGCTACGGATGCATCATTTCCAATAGGGTGACTTTTGGCGCGAGCGATTTGGAACGTTTGCGGGTCATCATGGACGGCGGCCAAGCTTCAGCGGAACAAGAGCGCGAAGTACTGGCGCAAGCCGTCGGTCTCATGGAGATCATGAGCCGCGCAAAGGGCCGGTATGCTAAGGACAATCCAAAGGCCTGGCAGATTGATAAAGGCAAGCGCGGTCAGATGGACTGCGTGGACGAATCCTTAAATACCAGCGCGTACCTGCGATATCTGCATCGCAACGGCTTGCTGCGCCATCACACGCCGGAACGGGGTTATTCCGAGCGGGGCCTCATCATCGATGGCCGTTACCCGCACAAGTCTGCCACGATGAAAGATAAAGCGGGCACCCGCTGGACGGTGGACAGTTGGTATGGCGCGACGGGCGATGCCGCTCAAATCATGACACATGCCAAATGGCGCAGAGTCCGCAACGGTTTCAACGGCTAAACCACGCCGACCCGTTCCGGCTGATCCCTTCGGCCATCTCCCATATGCACAATAAGAAAACGCCCGCCGGGGGAGGAGATCCGGCAGGCGTTCTACATGTGTGTTACCGGCTGGGAGGAGGATGCCGGTTCCACGATTTAAGCGCCCTGGGAGGAGGATGGACCCTTAAATATCATTGATCGCTTAGTCGCGAGCTGCGCGTTTAGCGATGAATGGGATGTCGCCACGTGCGATGCCCAGATCGTTGAGTTCACGCTCAGAGAGTGTGTAGAGCTCGTTGCGTGTCTGGCGAATGCGGTTCCATGAGCGGAACTGACCGAAAATATCCATTTTTCTTTTCCTTCGGGTGTCCGGCGGTCGAACCGTCGGGTTGGTTTGTGGTGAGAGACCCACCGTTTAAGTCTCAGGGCGCAACTGTGTGCTTCCTTGTTGACGAACAGATAGTGCAGGTGCACAAAAACTACGAACGCAAAGACCGCACATGAGCCATGCAATGGGCGCACGTGGCGACACAAATTGGTCACAATATCAAACGGATAGTTAAACTGAAGTAGGTCGCGATCGGTCCATCCAATCGCAACCAAAGTTGGGTGTTCGCGCACAATGCTTGTGGCAAAGGCCGTGCTCGGCTCTAGAACCCCACTCCAGATTGCCGGATGTTACACCACTCAAAGGGCGCGGTTAGGCTGGCGCAAAGGTGTTTACAGACTACTCTGCTGCTACCGAGCTGGTTTGCGTGCTTGAACCATCAATGGGGCGTCGCGACAGCAGTTCTTTCAAGAAGTGGCCCGTATAGGATCGCTCTTCTTTGATGATCTCTTCCGGCGTGCCTTGGGCAACCATTTCGCCACCCCCGTCGCCGCCTTCCGGGCCAAGGTCCAAAACCCAGTCAGCAGTTTTGATCACTTCCAAATTGTGTTCGATTACTGCCACAGTGTTACCCGTGTCCACCAACTCGTGCAGAACGTCCAGCAGTTTGGCCACGTCATGGAAATGAAGACCGGTGGTCGGCTCGTCCAATATATACAGTGTGCGCCCGGTGGCGCGCTTGGACAGTTCTTTTGACAGCTTGACCCGCTGTGCTTCGCCGCCCGATAGCGTGGTCGCCTGTTGACCGATCTTGATATAGTCCAGCCCAACTCTCTTTAGAGTTTCCATCTTGTCGCGCACGGAGGGCACGGCTTCGAAAAACACGCAGCCCTCTTCAACGGTCATGTCCAACACATCGGCGATGGACTTGCCTTTGAATTGCACTTCGAGCGTCTCGCGGTTGTAACGCGCGCCTTTGCACACGTCGCAGGTCACATAGACATCCGGCAGGAAGTGCATCTCAATTTTGATCACCCCATCGCCCTGACAGGCTTCGCAACGCCCGCCTTTGACGTTGAATGAAAAACGGCCTGGATTGTATCCGCGCGCCTTCGCTTCCGGTAAACCGGCAAACCATTCGCGAATGGGCGTGAAGGCGCCCGTATAGGTCGCCGGGTTGGACCGGGGTGTCCGGCCAATAGGGGATTGGTCAATCTCAATGATCTTGTCGAGATGTTCCAAACCTTCGATCCGGTCATGCGCCGCCGGTTGCGCCCGGGATTTGTTGATGTGCCGCGACGCGGCTTTGTAGAGCGTTTCGATCAGGAACGTGGACTTGCCGCCGCCGGAGACCCCGGTCACAGCCGTGAACGTGCCCAGTGGAATGTCACCGGTGACGTTTTGCAAATTGTTGCCCTTCGCACCCACAACGCGCAGCCGTTTGCCTTTGGTGATCTTGCGGCGCTTTTCCGGGACAGGCACGCCCAACCGACCCGATAGGTACTGCCCTGTGAGCGACTCTTCGCTGGCCATTATGTCATCCGGGGTGCCCTCGGCAATAATTTTGCCGCCGTGGATGCCGGCCTTGGGGCCGATGTCTAGGACATGATCCGCCGTCAAGATCGCGTCTTCATCATGCTCTACGACAATGACGGTATTGCCCAGGTCCCGCAGATGCCGCAGCGTCTCCAAGAGACGGGCGTTGTCTCGCTGATGGAGACCGATGGAGGGCTCGTCCAGCACGTAAAGCACACCGGTCAGGCCAGAACCGATTTGTGAGGCCAACCGGATGCGTTGGCTTTCGCCACCGGACAGGGTTCCGGAATTCCGCGACAAGGTGAGGTATTCAAGGCCCACATCGTTCAAAAACTGCAAGCGCTCGCGGATTTCCTTGAGAATGCGTACAGCAATTTCGTTCTGCTTGTCGCTTAGCCGTTCAGGTAAAGTGTCGAACCAAGCATTCGCCTGTTTGATCGACATGGCCGCACATTCGCTTATGTGCAAACCATCAATCTTAACCGCCAGGGCTTCGGGCTTGAGCCGGTTTCCACCGCACGTCATGCAAGGCATGCGCGACATGAATTTTTCAATTTCTTCGCGCGACCATGCGCTGTCTGTCTCGCGCCAGCGGCGTTCCAGATTGCCCACCACGCCTTCAAACGGCTTCGACGTTTTGTACGTACGTAACCCGTCATCATAGACGAAATCGATGCTCTTCTTGCCCGTGCCAAACAGGATCGCGGTCTGCCCGTCACTGCCTATGTCGTCCCACGCGGTCGTCAGCTTGAACCCGTAGACTTTGCCAAGTGCTTGCAGAGTCTGGGCGTAGTATGGGGAGGGATTGGATGATTTCGACCATGGTGCAATTGCGCCGCGTGACAGGCTCAGCGCGCCGTCCGGCACCACGAGATTTTCATCAATCTTCTGTTCCGTACCCAGCCCGTCACAGGTCGGGCAGGCCCCGAAGGGATTGTTGAACGAAAACAGCCGCGGCTCGATTTCCGGGATCGTGAAACCGGACACGGGGCAGGCGAATTTCTCCGAAAACACCATGCGCTCATGGGTTTCATTCTTAGACTTGTTTTTGGATTCCGCTGCGGTCTCGGACGCGGGCAGGGGTTTGTCGGCAAATTCCGCAACCGCCATTCCGTCTGTGAGACGCAGAGCCGTCTCCATCGAGTCCGCCAAACGCGTTTGCATGTCATCGCGGACCACCAGCCGGTCCACCACCACGTCGATGTCGTGCTTGTATTTTTTGTCCAAGGCTGGGACTTCGGCGATCTCCAAGAACTCGCCATCCACTTTGACGCGCTGGAAACCCTTTTTCATCAGTTCGGCTAGTTCTTTGCGATATTCCCCTTTGCGGCCGCGCACGATGGGGGCCAGCAGATAAAGCCGGGTGCCTTCGTCCAGCGCCATAACGCGGTCCACCATCTGGCTGACCGTTTGGCTTTCAATTGGGAGACCCGTTGCGGGTGAATAAGGAATGCCCACACGCGCAAACAGCAGGCGCATATAGTCGTAAATCTCTGTGACCGTACCGACCGTCGAGCGCGGATTTTTGGACGTGGTTTTTTGTTCAATGGATATGGCAGGCGACAGACCGTCAATTTGGTCGACGTCCGGCTTTTGCATCATCTCCAAAAACTGCCGGGCATAGGCGGAGAGTGATTCCACGTAACGGCGCTGGCCCTCCGCATAGATGGTGTCGAATGCTAAAGAGGACTTGCCGGAACCGGAAAGGCCGGTCATCACGATCAGCTTGTCGCG
>JBCBYZ010000045.1:0-22607 GCA_039815595.1 Pseudomonadota bacterium
AAAAACTGAAAATCAAGAAATATTGGCTGGGGCGGCAGGATTCGAACCTGCGAATGGCGGCACCAAAAGCCGCTGCCTTACCACTTGGCCACGCCCCAGCACGGGCTCGGGTGTTTAATCACACCGAGAGCCGGAGCCTCGTATAGGCGAAGGGCACAGGCATCGCAAGGCGACATTTGCGGAGATTATCGCTGTTTTTTCCGACGGGTTCGCATGACCAACCGGGACCCGTCGTTAAGCGGGATTTTCGCCTTCTTCCACCAGACGGGCTTGCATATCCTCCACCGCGAACAACACCCGCTCGGGCGTAGCAGGCGCATCCAGTTTGGCTGGTAGCCTGCCACCGGAAAGCGAAGAGACGGCGTCCCGCAACGCGAGCCAAACGGAGATGGCCAACATCAAAGGCGGTTCCCCTACGGCCTTGGACCGGAAGACCGTTGGTTCTCTGTTTGGCTGATCGTCCAGCACCTCGACATTGAAAACGGGCGGCACGTCTCGCGACCCTGGGATCTTATAAGTAGATGGTCCCGTGGTGCGCAGCTTGCCCTTTTCGTCCCACCATAACTCTTCGCAGGTGAGCCAACCCATGCCCTGCACAAACGCCCCTTCCACCTGCCCCAAATCGATTGTGGGGTTGAGCGGTTTTCCGCAGTCTTGAACCATGTCGGCCCTCAAGCACCGGTTTTCCCCGGTCAGTGTGTCGATGACAACCTCGGCGATGGCTGCGCCGTAAGTGTAGTAAAAGAACGGGCGGCCGCGCAAACTAGCCGCATCCCAATGAATTTTTGGGGTCGCGTAGAAACCTTCAGCAGACAGCGATATCCGCTTGGCCCAACACAGATGCGCCACGTCGGCAAAAGGCAACTCGTGCCCGTCCGCAAAAGCGATACCGTTATGAAAGCGGATCGTTTCTGCCGCACAGCCCCAATCACTGGCCAATACTTCGGCCATGCGGCCTTTGATTTCCTGCGCGGCGCGGAAGGCCGCTGCACCGTTGATGTCTGACCCGGAGGATGCCGCCGTCGCCGATGTGTTGGGAACCTTGCCAGTTGTTGTGGCTGTGATGCGTACGTCGTCCAGTGCGATGCCGAAAACCTCCGCCACCACCTGTGCGACCTTGGTGTGCAAGCCTTGCCCCATCTCGGTGCCGCCGTGATTGAGATGCACGGAACCGTCTGTGTACACATGCACCAAACAGCCGGCCTGGTTCAGCGTGGTCAGGTTAAACGAAATGCCGAACTTGACCGGCATAAGCGCAAGGCCCTTTTTCAGCAGGGTATTTTCCGCGTTGAAGGCGTCGATTTCTTTGCGGCGCTTGGTCCAATCCGCGCTGGATTTCAGGCGGTCCACAACGTCCAGAATTCGGTTGTCTTCCACAGGCTGCCCGTATGGCGTCACCTCGCCAGTGTCAGGCCCGTAATAATTCGCCAAACGCATGTCGTCCGGGCTCATACCCAACTGGCGTGCGATGTCGTCGATAATCGACTCGGTGATCAACATGCCCTGCGGCCCGCCAAAGCCACGAAATGCGGTGTTGGAAACCGTGTTGGTTTTCGCTGCAAACCCCAGCAAATCGACATTGGGGAGATGGTAGCAATTGTCGATATGGGTAAGCGTGCGGGTGACCACCGGGCCGGACAGGTCTGCCACGTGGCCTGAATTCGCCAAGGCTTCTACCTTGAGCGCGTGAAACCGACCGTCTGGCCCAACACCGGCACGGTAACGAAATACGTAGCCGTGGCGCTTTCCTGTGGCGGCCATGTCGTCATCTCGGCGCAGGCGCATGCGGCACGGTTTACCCGTCACTTGAGCGGCCAATGCGGCGATAGACGCGATGATCGTGGCCTGGCTTTCCTTGCCGCCAAACGCGCCGCCCATCCGGCGGATTTCAACGTCAACATCGTGGTTGCGGCAGCCCAAGACCTTGGCCACGTGCACCTGCACTTCGGTTGGGTGCTGGGTGGAGGAATGCACCACCATTTCCGACAATTCGCCCGGGATTGCGTATGCAACATGGGTTTCGAGATAGAAGTGATCCTGCCCGCCCACTTCCAAACGGCCCTCAAACTTGTGATCAGCGGCGGCTATTGCCGATTCAAAGTCACCGTCACTGAGATGCTGTGTGGGATGGGTATGGTCACCGCGTTCAAACGCTTCTTCCACGTCGAAGACCGGAGCTTCTTCGGCAATCTCCACCGCGACCAGACGGGCGGCCTCAATCGCGGTCGCAAACGTGTCTGCCACAACTGCAGCTATTATCTGCCCGACATGCTCCACCACATCGTCTGCCAAAACAGGCTCGTCTTTTAGGATTGGGGCGGCTTCGTTCTTGCCAGGGATATCTCCAGCCGTCAGCACCGCTTTGACCCCCGGCAGGGCAAGCGCTTTGCGGCTATCAATGGAGATGATCGCACCCTTGGCCACAGACGAGAGGACCGGTGCCACGTGGAGCGTTCCCGGCAGGTCCGCCATATCATCAATATAGACCGCTTCGCCCAGCACGTGGCGGGTGGCGCTGTCATGAGCGTAGCCTTTGCCAACCACCGACCGTTCGATGCGTTGCGCCTTGGTTGGTTCCAAAGGGTCCGTGTTGTCGGTCAGGTCTTGG
The DNA here is from genome assembly GCA_039815595.1 of Pseudomonadota bacterium. Lineage (GTDB taxonomy): Bacteria > Pseudomonadota > Alphaproteobacteria > Rhizobiales > Rhizobiaceae > Pseudahrensia. The sequence continues at coordinate 2,609 of JBCBYZ010000045.1, forward strand.
GGGTTTTGGTGGATGTTCACAGCGCCATCACCTCAACCTTTTGCCCCGTCCGCTCGGCCGCGATCCGGTGCAGCAGATTGCCCGCCACTTTGGCCCGATAGGTTGCGGAGCCCCGCATATCGCTCATAGGCGTCAGCGTCTTGGCTATGGCAGAGTTCGCAGCGGCGACGGCTTTTCCATCCAGCTCTTTCCCGATCAGCGCCTGCTCGGCTTCGGGTACGCGGATCGGCACTGCGGCCATGCCGCCAAAGGCAATGTGAGCCTCCATGATCGTGTCTTGATCCATCGCGAGATGGAACGCACCACACACGGTGGAAATGTCCTGGTCGTAGCGCTTCGACACTTTGTAGACGCGGAAAAGATCGGATGGTTTCACCTTGGGAACGGTGACGGACACGATCACCTCGTGCGGCAACAGAGCGGTCTTGCGGTAATCCAGAAAATAGTCGTCCAACGGAATTGAGCGTTCGCTATCCGGCCCGGCGAGATTGAGTGTTGCACCCAAGGTCAGCAAAGCCGGCGCTCCGTCGCCGATGGGGCTGGCGGTACCCAGATTCCCACCCAGCGTTCCCATGGCCCGTATCTGAGTGGAGCCGAAGCGGCGCACCAGCGTGGCGAAACTCGGCCAGTAATGATGCAAAAGCGGCAGCATTTCCTGCCACGTTACCGCCGCGCCGAACACTACAGCGTCCGATCCGTCTTCCACAACGCGCATCTCCCGCACGTCTTGGGTCAGGATCGCCTTGGACCAACGGGCCCGGGCGTGGGCCACGTCAAGCGACAAATCCGTGCCGCCCGCCAGCAACACAGCATCCGGGTGAGCCTTACGAATCTCCAGCAAGCCTTCCAGACAATCCGGCCGCATGAACGTGCTTTCATCAGGTCCAGCAAACGTGGAGCGGACGGATGTTGGTTTTTCATCCGTGGTCACCAGAATCGGCTTCGAGTCTTTTGCAGCCGCCAGCGCAGCCTCAACAATGGGCCGATAACCCGTGCAGCGGCATAAATTACCGGCCAGCGCGTCGTGGACGTCATCAATGCTTGGATCGGCAGTTTTTTCCAAAAGGCCAGCCAGCGCGGTCACGATGCCGGGTGTGCAAAATCCGCACTGGGAGGACCCGTTTTCCGCCATGTGCTTCTGGACGGGATGACCATCCTTGGCACTGTTTGCCAAACCCTCGACCGTGACCAAAGCACCGCCATCCACCTGACCCATCAGCAAAATGCAGGCATTGGCGGGCTGCAATGCACCTTCTTTGTCAAAGGGGGCGTAGAGGACGGAACACGCACCGCAATCCCCTTCGGCGCACCCTTCCTTGGTACCCCGCAACTGCGCTTCACCACGCAGAAATTCCAGAACGGTCGTGTCAGCCCGGCAGGGCGTGACGACCGGTTTTCCGTTTAGGGTGAGACGAATGGGGTGGTTCATGGCTCGAGAGTTTGCCTGAGAGGCGCGGGACGTCAAGAGGTCCTAGGATGCAAGCCTGTCGCGGCAAACACGCTACTTTGCCATGACCACAAAGTCCCATGGGGTCCAAGCATTTGTCACTTGCGTCATTCTCGCTTGTCTGTCTAAGTCTGTGGCGATGGTTTCCGGGTCTTCGGCGAAGGCTCGGAATGAAAAGGGAACACGGTGCGGCGTAGCCAGAAGGCACCAAATCCGTGACTGCCCCCGCAACTGTGAGCGGCGAGCAACCTTGAAAAAACCACTGAACCAATGGCCTTTTGGTCTCGCGTTCGGGAAGGATCAAGGAAGCAGCGACCCGCGAGTCAGGAGACCTGCCATCGAATGATAACTCAGTCTGGACGGGGATGTCCGGTTAAGAGGCTTCGATGATACATCTGCGTTTCACGCAACCCTTGTTGGGTATTTTGTCTGGTCTGTTGTCCGCCCCGCCGAACCGCGGAGGGCGGCATGGACCAAACGAACTCAAACACCCGTAGCAGCGGGCACAGCATATCCGTGTGCGTGTCCTGCCAGCACACAGGCAGTGCCTGCCGTCCCGGCTTTGCTTTGATCCAAAAATTGCAACAGGCCATCGCGGACGCCGATGGCCTTGTGGGCGATGATTTTGAAGTCTCCGGCGTCGCCTGCATGGCTGGGTGCGAGCGCCCTTGCACGGTTGCCTATCATGCATCGCACAAGGCGACCTATCTGTTTGGCGATATCGACCCGGAAGAAAACATAGATGATTTACTAGCATTCGCTAAGCAGTACGCCGCGCTGGACGATGGTTGGTGCTCTGCCACCACACGTCCCGCCGGATTACGCGACAAGACGCTGGCTCGTGTGCCGTCTGCGCTCATCAGCACACATGCCGATCTAGGCGCAGTTCAATGATCGCGGAAGCTGAAGAGACACCCCGTCTAGAGGCTCAAGCGGTCTCCTATATATCGAACACCGGCGGGTATTTGCTTGAAGGCGTCAGCCTCTCAATTGCCGTCGGAGAAATCGTTGCGCTGGTTGGCCCCAATGGGGCTGGAAAGACGACGCTGATCCGTATCATAGCCGGCCTGAAGGCGGCCAGCGAAGGCAAAATGCTGCTGGATGGCACCACCCTTGACCGTATCGGCTTTACAGATCGATCCAAACTGATCGCCTATGTGGGACAGTCTGATGATGCCGATGGCCGTTTGTCGGTCGCTCAATATATCTCGCTGGGGCTTTTGCCCCATCAACGACTGTTTGCTGGCGATCTCTCCGACACTTTGCCCGCCGAGGCGCTGGAGCGTGTCGGCTTGAGCCGGCTGGCCAACCGACGCATGGATCAAATTTCCGGCGGCGAACGCCAGAAGGCAAAAATTGCCCGCGCCATGTGCCAACGCCCCAAACTGCTGGTTCTGGACGAGCCCACAAACCATCTCGATCCGCACGCTCGTGGAGAGTTGCTGGGACTTGTCGCGGGGATGAACATCACCGTCGTTGCAGCTCTGCACGACCTGACGATGGTGGAGGCTTTTGCCCACAAAACCGCAATCATTGAGAACGGACGTTTGCTCGCATTTGGGCCGTCCCAAGAGGTGCTCTCCAGCGCTCAGGTGCGCGACGTGTTCGGCGTCGATATGCACCGCTTGGCCCACCCCCACGAGGACCGTTTCATGCCCACGCTCGACATACCGCTTTCGAAGGCAAAACCCGTAGAAAACGATCCTTTTAAACCTCACCCGACCAACCGATAGAAGGGACACTTCATGACCGGTAAGCTTGCCAGTCTCGCCTTTATTCTCACAACTGCCCTCGCCTCCACTTTGGCGGCTCCGTTGGCGTCCGCCACGCCGGTCACCGTGGAAAGCTGCGGCCAGCCCGTTACGTTTGAGACGGTGCCGGAGCGCGTTGTGGTGCACGATATCAACATGTCTGAAATGGCCTTTGCGCTTGGCCTGCAGGACAAGATGGTGGGTGTGACCGGCATCACCGGCTGGTACAAAACCAGCCCGGAGTTTGACGCCAAGCGTGGCACGATCCCGGAACTGGCGCCGAAATATCCATCCATCGAAAACCTGGTCGCGGCAGCGCCGGATTTGTTTGTCGCCGGTTGGTACTACGGCATGAAACCTGGCGGCGACGTCACGCCGGACATTTTGGCCAAGCAAAACATCAAAACACTGGTGCTGAGCGAAAGCTGCATCCACCTCAACAAAGACCGACCCGTCGCGTCCATGGATCTGCTTTACGATGATGTTTTGCGTCTGGGCAAAGTGTTCGGAAAGCAAGCCAAAGCTGAAGAGTTGGTGGAAGGCTGGAAAGCCGAATTGGAAACCATCAAAGCTGCTGTACCACCCAGCGAGCGCAAGCGCGTGTTTTTGTTTGATTCCGGCGAGGACAAACCCTTTACGGCTGGCAAATTCGCCATCACCAACGCGATGATCGAAGCAGCCGGGGGAACCAACGTCACCGGAACAATGGACACCAGTTGGGGTAGAACATCTTGGGAAGCGGTGGCCGCCGCGAACCCGGAATTTTTGATCCTGCTGGATTACCAGTCCGGCAGCGGTGCTCAGGGTCTGCTGGAGTTTTTGAAAGCTCACCCCGTGATGAAGAACACCGATGCAGTGAAAAACGAAGCCTTTGTCGCCCTGCGCTATGAAGAACTCACCCCTGGCCCGGCTAACATTTCCGCCATTGGCAAGATCGCCAAGGCCATGAACCCGGAAGCCTTTTAACCGACGATGCGACCCGCATATTGGATAGTCGCGGGTTTCATCGCACTTACGTGTCTAACACTGGTGGCCATCGGTTTGGGCTCTACGCCCATACCTTTGGGCACAGTTATCGATGCGCTTGCTTTCAACCTATTTGGGCTGGAACCGGAAAGTGGTGCCAGCCCGTTGTTCAACATCATCATTGACTTGCGCTTGCCACGGGCGCTGCTGGCCCTGCTTGTTGGAGCGGGATTAGGGGTGGTGGGATGCCTGTTGCAGACGGTTACCCGTAACGACTTAGCCGATCCATTTCTGTTCGGCCTTTCATCCGGCGCGGCAGCGGGTGCGGTTTTGGTCATCACGGTGACGGGGGATGTGTTGGGCATTTGGACCTTGCCGATGGCGGCGTTTGTCGGTGGCGTACTCGCGTCCATCATCGTGCTGGGGCTGGTTGCACGGTTGAAAACCGAGGGACCGGCACGCCTCATTCTGGCTGGGCTGGCTGTTTCCTTTCTGTTCATGGCGGCAACCAACTACATGGTGTTTGCCGGTGACCAACGGGCAGCCCATTCGGTCTTGTTTTGGACTTTGGGTGGTTTGGGTCTTGCACGGTGGGAACTTTTGCCCATCGCGTTGATCGGCTTTTTGGTTGTTTTTGCTTTTGCTTTAAGCCGCTACCGGCAATTAGACGCGCTGTTGGCCGGGGAAGAAACGGCCCACACTTTGGGCGTCGATGTCGAATGGTTGCGCCGCACAACTTTTCTCGTTTGTGCATTCGGGACCGCCGCCTTTGTTTCGCTGACCGGCGTGATCGGCTTTGTCGGTTTGATGGTTCCCCACTTAGCGCGCGGCCTCGCAGGACCACTGCACGGCAAGCTCATCGTGTTGGCGTCCATCATTGGCGCAGCCCTGTTGGTGCTAAGCGATATTGCAGCCCGCACGCTTCTTATGCCGCAAGAACTGCCCATAGGCATTGTTACCACATCATTGGGTGCGCTGTTCGTATTGGCGGTACTCAGACGGCTGTGACCTCGCCTTAGAGCATCCTGATGGCCTTCATTTAACAATCGCATATTGCCACAGAACGTTTAAAACCAATTCAGCTTCCTATCAGTATAGATCGCGACAAATGCAACTTGATCCCAATAAACGTTATTTGCTCTCCCGTCCGTGCGGAGGGTTCAATGACGCGCTGGTACAACTGGAAAAGTCGCGGCTCTATGCCGTTCAATACAGCCGTATTCTCATTTTAGATATGTCACGAAGCGGCTTACACCAGCAGCTCGATCGGTATTTCACCACCCGAGAAGACTTTGGTTGCGAAATCATTCATTGGCGGGACGATATGGCCGAGGCCTTGGATGCGGCTACTTCCGTTAAACCCCACGCCTTACGTCACCGAATCTCCAGTTACACGGTAAAGTACAATCGGGAGATTAAGACCCGCTGTGACAAAGAAACCGGAACGCCAGTCCTGTTTGATCATGGCAAAGACCATTCCGAACACGTTCTTGTATATGAACAGTCCGGCGGTGGGTTCGCCTCCTTCCAACTTCTCCAGCGACTAACACTTCAACCAGACATCGCCGAAACCATTCTTAGTCGAATTGAGGCTTTAGACCCAGGATATGATGCGGTTCACATCCGTCACTCGGATTATAAAACGAATTTCGCCAAGTTCTTAAGCAATCTACGGTCGGTGTTGAAAAACCGCCGCGTCCTGATTTGTTCCGACAGTGCGACGGCCAAGGACACAGCCCAAAAAATTCTGCATCCCAGCACAACAGTACTTAGCGTGTCTGACACGCCCGACATGAAGGGCAAACCGCTGCATCGTTCCTTGGGTCTGGATTGGGACAGCGTAAACACTGACATGCTCACCGACTTGTTTGCTCTGGCAGCCTCAGATTCGCTGTTCTTCTCGCGCTTGTCCAAAGAGCATCGCACTTCGGTTACCGTTTCAGGCTTTTCGCTTCTCTCCGATCTTTTGCACCACAACCGCGATGTGGTGAAGGATTTGTTCTCAGCCCTTGAAACCGAGCGCGTTGCGCGGGTTTTCGATGAGAAGCCCGAAAACATTCCGTGGCTGAGACGTTACCACCTGTTGATGGTTTACCTGTGGAATTTTGAAGCGAAAAGAAAGGCGGCGTTGCGCAACAAACAGGCGTCACCGCGGCGGCCCAAGCCAGAAAATTTGCCGCCCAAGATGCGGTAATCGACTCTTGATTGCAGTGTTTTGATACCCAGCGCTTAATATCCAAGCCAAGCATTCTGCTCGGCCCGCAATTTGAACAGCACCGTATCCTGCTTTACGGCCACATTGTCCGCCGTGAGCAGCGTGCCTTTTGGGGTATCCTTCAGCACTGTTAAAACCAATTCAGCTCCCTATCAGTATAGATCGCGACAAATGCAACTTGATCCCAATAAACGTTATTTGCTCTCCAGACCGCGCGGGGGCTTCAACGATGCGATGGTGCAACTGGAAAAGTCCCGGCTCTACGCGGTCCAATACGGACGCACACTAATTTTAGATATGTCACGAAGCGGCTTGCACGCCCCGTTCGAGAGCCTTTTCACTGTCTCGGACACATTCGGCTGCGATGTCATTTTGTGGAGCCCTGAAGTCGCAAGAGAGTTGGACGCTGCTCAGTCGATCCATCCGAAGCCACTTTCAGGTCGGGTTTCAACATATGAGATCGCCCTCAAACATCAGCCCAACGTTCAGATGGTTGATCGAGAAACGGGTTGTCAGATCAATTTTGACCACAGCAGAGATCATGCGGCGCAAATTCTTGTCTACGAACAAATGGGGGGAGGTTATTTCTCTCTAGAGGCGCTCAAACGCATCTCTCTTCAACCCCATGTAGCTGAGATGATCGTAACGCGACTGCAACCGCTGGATGCAGGTTATCAGGCGGTCCACATCAGGCATTCTGATTACAAAACGGACTTTGAAGCCTTTTTGACCCGTTTGCGCCCTCTGCTGCGCGGCCAGCATGTGTTGATATGTTCCGACAGTGCGGAAGCAAAAGGGGCGGCGGCAGCGGTGCTGGACCGGAGTACAAGCGTGTTTTCCGTGTCGGAAACGCCAGACACAGGGGGCGTCCCACTGCACGGCAAACGCGACAGTGACCGCTTCAAAGACAACGTTGATCTCTTGACGGACCTCTTGGCTATGTCTGTCGCGCGAAAATTATACTTTACCCGTTTGGCCGGTCAGCACGCATCAAAAAACAAGTGTTCCGGATTCTCTCTTTTGGCCGACCTTTTAGGGCGCCATCCGCAGACCATCCGTCAGCTTTTATCCAGTACAGATACGACGTCCATTGAGCCTTTGTTGGCGCGAAAACACCCTCCCCGACCTTCATTGACCCGTTGGATGCACCAACTTGACTACTACCGCTGGAATTACAGAGCAGCGAAACTGGCTATCAGACGATACCACAGATCGTTGTCTCCAATTACCGATCCAGAAAAGATCCCAAACAGCCACTGGCCGGAAGAATCCCATCCAAACTCACTTTGAGTGGGATCAATCCGCGTATCCGAGCCAAGCATCTTGCTCGGCCCGCAATTTATACAGCACTGTGTCCTGCTTGACCGCGACATTGTTCGCCGTCAGCAAAGTGCCCTTCGGGATGTCTTCAAGCACTGTTCCACCGTCTAACAGGCCGACAGGCCAAGCCGTTGCCGTACGGGCATCATCAGCGCGCAATGTCCAAGACCGGTATGAAGTCTCACCGATAAAATCGAGCGTCTCGCCCGCTTTCAGATCGCGCTTGGAGAGGGCGCACACCTCCGCCACTGGCGTGGGCAAGGGCTTCATGTCGCTGGTTTGGTAAAGGACCGCCCGCGCGGCGGAGAGCGGCACTTCCAAACTGGTGAGATGGTACGGACGATAAAACGTGTAATACGGTCCGGGGCCAAGATGCAGATCGTTCATGCGCTCACGGATGCGGTGATGCGCCATTTCTGCGATTACAAATATGCCCGGTGCGACGCCTTTTCCCACCGTGTAATCCACGCAGCCCTTGGCCGATAGAAGACCACCATCCTCCGCCGGACAGAGTGTGGTGCACAGATCATCCAAAGCGCAATCCGGCCCGTGCATCCCGGGCTTGTCCGGTACAAGACCCGTTGCGTTGGCGATGCAGGCCATTTCCACCATGGTTTTGGACCCGTCCACAAACTCCACCAACATGCGCGGGTTCATGTTGCGGCGCTCAGCTTCCACGCGGTAGTCATCCGGCACCGCATCGATGTTGAAGGCGTTGTTTTTGCCCTTACCGGCTGCCACGACCGGATAGCCCAGAGCGGTCACAAAGTCATAAAGCTCCATCACGGAACTCGGTTCGTCTCCCGCACCAACCGTATAGACCACACCGGCGCGACGGGCTTTTTCCTGCATGATGGCGCCGACGGTTACGTCTGCCTCCACGTTCATCATCACGAGATGCTTTCCCGCATCTATGGCGGCGCAACCCAACTCAGCACCGGCGTCGGGACGCCCGGTTGCATCTATGACCACATCGACGGTGTCGTGCGACAATCCCTGATGCGCGTCTTGGACGACGGCAATTCGGCCCGCCTCAACGGTCTTAGTGATCTCTACATTGCTGTCGCAGATGCGTGCGTGGTCCGCTTCGTATCCCGCAATTTCCATTGCTGGCATGGCACTTTGGAGACGCCGGTCAACGATGGTGGCGATTTCAACACCTGGCATTTGGCGGACTGCAGTCACCAAATCGGTGCCCATTTCACCCGCACCGATCACGCACACGCGCACCGGATTGTCTGCATCGGCTCGAGCTTTCAAGTCCACTGCGAGGCCCTGTGCAGACAGTAATGGTCGGTCTGGTATACGGGTCTCGCCCATAATGTCTTTCCCCCATAGTTGGCCCCAACGGGCGGCTTGACCTGTAACAGCATCCTTGAAGCGGTGCCAACGCAATCCTGCACCAAGTCGCTAAACCCGGTTTCATCCCGGTGTCACTTGGCTCATGGCGCGGCGCCCGATGTCATGGGGCTCATGGCGCTGGGCCCATGTCACAAGACACGGCATTGGCATTGCCAGCGTGTTGCTTTCTGCCTACCCAAGCTTGCAGAGGAACAGGATTGACGGATCAAACTATGAGCGACAGCGGCACAGAAACCGACCCAAAAATGGCAGAAGCCCCGGAATTTCGCGGACGGTTTGACCCCCGCTACGGTGAACTCGTCGAGGTTGCGCCGTTGGTGCATCGATTGACGGCGAACAACCCCTCGCCCTTTACGTTTCACGGCACCAACACCTACCTGCTGGGGGAAAAATCGGTTGCGGTCATCGATCCCGGCCCGCCGGATGATGATCACTACGATGCTCTAATCGCCGCCATCGCACGGCGGGACGTGAGCCACATTATCGTCACCCACACCCATATGGACCACTCGCCGCTGGCTCGCCGTTTAGCGCAAGAGACAGGTGCACCCATGTTTGCGGAGGGTCCGCATCGGCCGGCAAGACCTCTACAGATTGGTGAAGTGAACCCTCTCGACGCATCTGCAGACACGGATTTTGTACCCGATATCGCGTTGAGCGAAGCGGCGCGGATCGTGGGTGATGAATGGGAACTGGTGACCCATATGACACCGGGTCACACGGCCAACCACGCATCGTTTTCGCTCACGGGCACGGACCTCCTGTTTTCCGGGGATCACGTAATGGCTTGGGCCACAAGCATTGTTGCGCCGCCGGACGGGGCGATGGCCGATTATATGGCGTCTCTCGACGTGATGCTGGAACAGCCCCACGGCACCTACCTGCCAGGGCATGGAGGCCGCGTGCTAGACGCGCACCGATTTGTGAGGGCGCTCAAAAGCCACCGACGTATGCGTGAAGTGGCGGTGCTGGATCAAATCCGAAAGGACGTGGTCACCATTCCCGAGATGGTTGCCATCATATACCGCCAAACCGATCCGCGACTGCACAAAGCGGCAGGACTTTCCGTGTTGGCACATCTGGAGGATTTGGTTGCACGCGGTGCGGTGGAGACGGACGGGGACGTTCGGATTGACGGGACATTTCGCGCTGTTTGATTGGAACCCAGGTCAACAACAAACCGCCATTCGCAGCCTAACCCCCGGAACTCAGCCCCTGTAGCGCTGTATCCAAGTCAGTCATGAACTCCAGTATCTGTTTGGCGTTGCTGCCCAGATCGTGAGGGCCGATTCGAGACGCGGAACGCATGTCTACCAAGACGCCTGTTTCTTCTTCGGTTAAGCGCACCACGATATCGCTCTCAAACCCGAAGATGAACGAGGTGGCGACCGCCTCAATGAAGCGCTCTTCTTGTTCTTCGTCATCGTCGGCTGCAACCGCACGACCGATGGGTGATACGGTCTCAACCTCGGTATCTGTGTCGGTTACTAAGCCGCTGCTCGCCGAGGTCGATGGACCGAGGGGACGAAAACTGGGGCGTGGTATCCGCAACGGTCTGCCACGCGCGTCAGTGACAGGTTTGGCCAGCAGGGCCGAGGCTTCCTCATCGATCGGTGCTTCGCCGGGGTTTGTGTCTTCGGTCAGCAGCGTCCAATCCCGCTCGGTCATCAATTCCACCACGGCCAACATCACTCGGTTCATATCCATGGGATACCGCCGGGCGGAGACTTTGGGATAGGCCCGCAATTGCGCTTCCGCAGCCACCTGCGTGGGGGCGTCCAGCGGGTTCATGTTCGGGGTGCGGTCGGCCGCTGCGTTGGCAAATTCCGGTGGGGATTCGAGGTCGGTGGAGATATCGTAGAGGGGCGGCAAGGCGGTCGCGCTGAACGCCTGCACGGCGAATGGCAGCAAGAGGATGCTTGCCAACAAGATACCGCGCGCGGAGCGGATGCCGCCGCGCCGTCCATAAGTCCACAATTCGTAGATGCCACGCGCACCACACGCCAATGCAATCAGCAGCAAAAAGACGGCCAGACCCAACAGCCAAAAAGCAGCCGCCGTTTCAATCTGACCGAACCGATGGCCCACAATGACGATCACCAGAAACGGCAAACAGAACAGCGCCAGAGATTGCGACCAGCGCGCAGCAGAGGATGCCGGACGCTCAACGCGCATAAGCCGCTCAGTATAGCTGGCCATTATCACCCTGTTTGTGTGCGCAGTGCGTGTGTGTCCCGGTCAATCCGGCAACGGCGAATGGGTCAGCCGCCGTCACCGACTGCAACACTGCGGTGCTACGCCGTTGGCAAAGTGTAGTCGGCAAACTGTTTACGCAGTTCTGTTTTTTGGATTTTGCCCGTGGCCGTGTGCGGAATCTCATCCACAAAGGCAACATCGTCCGGCATCCACCACTTTGCGATTTTGCCTTCCATATAGGACAGTATGTCTTCGCCGGTTGGCTCCGCGCCCGGTTTTTTTATGCAGATGAGCAAGGGACGTTCGTCCCACTTTGGATGGGTCACGCCGATCACAGCGGCTTCCTGCACATCGGGGTGTCCAACAGCTAGGTTTTCCAGATCGATGGTGGAAATCCACTCCCCACCGGACTTGATCACATCCTTGGCGCGGTCGGTGATCTGCATGTAGCCGTTTTCATCGATGTGAGCGACATCGCCAGTGTCGAACCAGTTGTCTTCGTCGAACTGCTCTGCCCCTGCCCCGCCAAAATACGCCTTGGCGACAGCCGGACCACGTACCTTCAGTTTGCCGAATGTCTCGCCATCCCATGGCCGTTCATTGTTGTCATCGTCGGTGATTTTCATCTCGACGCCAAATGGCGCGTAGCCTTGCTTTTCCTGGATATCCAAACGGGCATCCCCATCAAGGTTGACGTATTCCGGCTTGAGAGAGCCGAGTGTTCCAAGGGGGCTCATCTCGGTCATACCCCATGCGTGAACAACATCCACACCGTAGTTGTTTTGGAATTTCTCCGTCATGGCCCGTGGGCAGGCGGATCCGCCAATCACCACACGCTTGAGGTGCGGCAGCTGTTTTCCGGTCTCTTCCAGATAGCCAAGCAACATGAGCCACACCGTTGGCACCGCCGCTGTGAAGGTTACTCTTTCGGTATCCAGCAATTCGTAGATCGAAGCGCCGTCCATGGCCGGACCAGGATTGACCACGGTGGAGCCGGTCAGAGGCGCGGCCATGGCGATGCCCCACGCATTTGCGTGGAACATGGGCACAACCGGCATGATGGATTCGTTCGATGAAATATTGAGCGCGTCGGGCAGGCTGGCGATCATCGCGTGCAACACGTTGGACCGGTGGGAATAGACCACGCCCTTCGGGTCCCCCGTCGTGCCGGACGTGTAACACATGCCAGAAGCGGTGTTTTCATCAAAGCTTGCCCATTCAAAATCGCCATCGGCTTGCGCGAGCCAGTCTTCGTAGCAAACCAGATCCAGCTTGCTTTCTTTTGGCATGTGCTCTGCATCAGTCATCACAATAATCTTGCGCAGGCTTGGAACCTTGTCAGCAATCGCATCGACGATGGGCAAAAAGGAGAGATCGACAAACAGCGCTTTGTCTTCGGCGTGGTTCATGATCCACGCAATCTGATCGGGGAACAGGCGCGGGTTGAGCGTATGATAAATCGCGCCGATGCCCATGATACCGTACCAGGCTTCCATGTGGCGGGCGGTGTTCCAGCCCAGCGTCGCGATCCGGTCGCCCAGTTCAAACCCATCACGCGCCAGACCTTGCGCAATGCGAAGCGCGCGGTTGCGGACGTTGGCATAGTTGGTGCGGGTGATCGGCCCTTCCACAGACCGGCTTACGATCTCGCGTTTGCCGTGCTGTGCGGCTGCATAATCAATGATCTTATGACAAAGCAGCGGCCATTCTTGCATCAATCCGTGCATAGTATTCCTCCCGAAAACGTTTAGCGGATACTGCTTGATCCGCCCTGCATGGTAAAGTGCTCAAGCTGGGTTTTCGTGTGTTGTGGGGCGGCTTCGGGGTAGCGTTGAGCAAGGGGTTCGCAACACCAAGATTTCGGCATAGGCTCGTCCGCAACAACGATCCAACTTGTGAGCATTTGCCGATGTCTATGCCTCTGACAAATGTGCAGACCCGTGATCTGGATGCGGTGCTGCACCCCTATTCACCGCTGCACAAATTGCGGACGATGGGCCCCACAATCATGTCTCACGGCAAGGGCGTGTTTGTATATGACACGCAGGGCAACGAGTACATTGAAGGCATGGCAGGCCTGTGGTGCACCGGGCTCGGCTTCGGCGATGAAGAGATGATTGAGGCGGCAGATGCACAGATGCGCGCCCTGCCCTACTATCATCAGTTCAGCGGACGGGGCACTGAGCCGGCGATTGAATTGGCTGAAAAACTCAAGGAAATCGCGCCGGTTCCGATTTCGAAAGTGTTTTACACATCCAGCGGATCAGAGGCGAACGACACGCAGATAAAACTGGCATGGTACTACAACAATGCGCTTGGTCGCCCGAAGAAAAAGAAGATCATCTCGCGCATCAAGGCTTACCATGGCGTGACCATGATGGCGGCGTCCCTGACCGGCCTGCCCTACAACCACATGGATTTCGACCTGCCGTTTGATGGCATTTTGCACACAGAATGCCCGCACCATTACCGGTTTGGCCAGGACGAAACCGAAGGGGAGTTCGTCGCGCGGCTCGCCTGCTCTCTGCAGGAGATGATCGACCGCGAAGGTGGCGACACAATCGCCGCGATGATCGCCGAGCCCGTCATGGGGGCCGGTGGTGTTATCGTGCCGCCCTCAGGGTATTTCGAAGCAATCCAACCGATCCTGAAGGAGCACGACATCTTGCTGATCGCCGATGAGGTGATCAATGGATTTGGCCGCACCGGCGAATGGTGGGGCAGCCAGAGCCACGGCATGGTGCCGGACACGATTTCAGCAGCCAAACAAATGACGTCGGCTTACGCTCCTTTGGGCGCAGTTATGATCCCGGAATTCATGATGGAAGCGCTGGAGGCGCAATCGGCCAAGATTGGCGTGTTTGGCCACGGCTACACCTATGGTGGCCATCCGCTGGGGTGCGCGCTCGGGGTGAAAGCGATTGAGATTTACCAGAAGCGCAACATCGTGGATCGGGTGCGCAGTCTCACACCGTTGTTTGAAAAACGATTGGCTGCCTTGGCCGACCACCCGCTGGTGGGCGAAGTGCGCAATTCCGGCCTGATGGGCGGCGTAGAACTGGTGGCAGATAAAATCACTCGCAGATCGTTTAACGCCAAGACTGGTGTTGGTGCCCAGTGCGCGGTGTTTTGCCAAGAGCGTGGAGCGATCCTGCGCGCCATTGGTGACACGATTGCGCTTTGCCCGCCCATGATCATTGCCGAGGACGAATTGAACGCGCTGTTTGATCGCTTGGGCAAAGCGCTGGACGATACGCTGGTGTGGGTTGAGCGGGAGGAGTTGCGAGCGGCTTAAGACGCTCTAACGTCCAGAGATTTTAGCTTTTTTTCCACTCCAAAAGCGTCGCCAGTGCGCCCTCGGGTTGGGCGGCTTGCAATGGGTGTTCGCCCAAGAACACCTCTCCGGTTGCGCCATCAATGGAAATGACATCCCCGACGCTGAACATGCCGCCCGGGTACAGGCACTCGCCCGCATCGGCCTGAATGCGCAAACCCATGGCAGCGGTGATGCAGGGCTTTGCCATGCCGCGTGCCACAACGGCAGCATGGCTGGTCATTCCGCCGCGGCTGGTGAGAACTGCGAGCGCGGCGTCCATGCCGTGCACGTCGGACGGGCTGGTTTCCGTACGCACCAAAATCGCCGGTTGGCCTACAGCTTTTGCATCCATTGCCGCTTCAGACGTAAACACAACCGGGGCCGAGACCGCACCGGGAGACGCTGGAAGACCTTTTACAATAGGACGGGTACCGTCGGGTACGGCCAGTCGATTGACCAGCATAGGGGCCAGCATCTCATCGTTGCAGCGCTGCAACGCTTCTTGTTTAGTAATGATGCCTGCTTCAGCCATGTCCACCGCCATCCGCAAAGCAGCTTTTGGTGAGCGTTTCCCGGACCGCGTTTGCAGCAGATAGAAAGTTCCGGCTTCGACCGTAAATTCAATTTCCTGCATGTCACCGCGTTCCGTCTCCAAACGACGACCGGCTGCGATCAGCGCATCAAATGCCTTAGGCATAGAGCGTTCCATGGAAGGATTGTCTGAGACCATGCGAATGCGAGCCGCTTCGGTCAGTTCCATCGGTGTTCGGATGCCTGACACCACCTCCTCGCCTTGCGCTTGGGGCAGATACTCACCAAAGGGCACGTCTTCGCCCGTTGATGGGTTGCGCGTGAAATAGACGCCGGTGCATGAGGTCGCATCGCGATTGCCGTAAACCATCTGCTGCACGATTGCGGCAGAACCGCCAGCATCGTCCATGCCGTGCATTTGGCGAAACCGCTTGGCGCGCTTGGTGTTCCAGGAGGCAAACACGGATAGAACCGCTTTTTCCAGTCGGTGCTGCGCAGTTTCATCGGAAAAACCGGGATGAGCGGCCTCGATAGTCTCTTCAAAGGCCACACAAACGGCTTCCAGAAGTTCAACCGGCAATTCAGAGACCGCTTCGAGCCGTGCTTCTGCGAGCGCATCCTCTGTGATGAGTTCGAAATCATCGGCAGGCATTTGCAGCACCACTTGCGCATGGCTTTGCAGAGAGCGGCGATAATTGTCCCAAACGAAAGAGGAATTGTCAGAGTTTCCCACCCATTCCTCGGCGATGGATCGGGTTAGGCCGACATTGAGCACCGAATCCATCATCCCCGGCATGGAAACTGCCGCACCGGAGCGCACCGAAACCAATAACGGGTCTTTGCCGGAGCCGAACCTGCGTCCGGATTGATGTTGCAAGCCTTCCAGGCCGTGCTCCAAACATGTGCGGATTTGCTGGTTGAAAGTTTTGCCATCATCACCCGCCTCGGTCAGCGCGATCGCCTGAGCGCCCACCGCGACTGGGAACACGAAACCGGGTGGCACCGGCATGGACATGCCTGCCATCTCCACCAAGCCTGCCGCTTTTGCACCCAATGCGTCGAATGACACATCCGTTTGGGGTGCCGGAGCGATGCCCTTGGCGAAGGGAACAATGAACAGATCGGAGTGTTGGGGCATCGGCTTTGGCGCTAAGGGCCTTGGAACAGAACAGAGAGCCTGTAAGTAGACCAGACGCGGCACCCTGTCAGCCCGCCCATTGGTGGCAGGGTTTACGTTGCAAAAGTGATGCAACGCGCGCTTGCCCGCCGAAAACCTATCCGGCTTCGCGGAAGCTCTCTGCGGTTTGCAGGTCAACAGACACAAGCTGGCTCACGCCGCGTTCCGCCATGGTGACACCGAACAAACGGTCCATGCGCGCCATGGTGATGGGATTGTGGGTGATGATAACGAAACGCGTGTCCGTGTTGGCCGACATTTCGTCCATCAAATTGCAAAAGCGCTCGACATTGTGGTCGTCCAGCGGTGCGTCCACTTCATCCAGCACGCAAATCGGGGCTGGGTTGGTCAAAAACACTGCAAAAATGAGCGCCATCGCCGTCAAAGCCTGCTCACCACCCGACAACAGCGTCATGGTTTGCGGTTTTTTGCCGGGAGGACGGGCCAAAATTTCCAGACCGGCTTCCAGCGGGTCATCGCTTTCCACCAATTGCAGTTCCGCGGTGCCGCCTCCAAACAGATGGGTGAACAGTTTTTGGAACTGCGCGTTGACCTCATCAAAAGCCACCAGAAGGCGCTCGCGGCCCTCCTTGTTGAGCGATTGAATTCCGCTGCGCAATTGGCGGATGGCTTCGATCAAATCGTCACGCTCCGACACCAGTTCATCGCGCTGTTCTGTTACTTCCCGTTGTTCTTCTTCGGCTCTAAGGTTCACGGCACCTAACCGCTCGCGCTCGTTGCGCAACTTTTCCAACCGGGCTTCGATGGCGTGATCGGCGGGCAGGGCCGCATCATCTGCCAAGCCGGTTTGCTGAAACGCCATATGGGCTTCGCATTGCAAATCATCGCGGATGCGCGCTTCCACTTCCAATCGCCGTTCGCGGGCGGCGGCCACCCGTTCTTCGGCGCGGGCTCCGTCCTGGCGGGCTTGCGAGAGCGCTTCCAGAGCAACAGTTGCGGCCTTGTCGGCATCGCGTTGATTGGTTTCCATTTTCGCCAGCAAATCGGCGGCTTCTTTGCGGCTCGCTTCGCCCTGATCGATTGCACGATTAAGTTCAAAACGTTTGCGATCCACCTCATCCGGCGCTTCTTCTGCTTTGTTGAACTCGTTCTGCGTGGTCTCCAAGCGCTCGCGCAGTTTTTTGATTTGGCGGTCAGCGTTTACCGCGCGCTCATTCCACGCTTTGCGTTCGCGTTCAATGGCGGTCAGGCGATCCTTGCGCATGGCGTTTTCGCGCATTTGGCTCTCAAATTGTGCTCGCGCTTCCGCTGCAACCGCGCGATGGCGATCCACCAGATTTCGGGCGACGGTGGCTTTTGCTTCGAGATCGGAAATATCTGGAAGTGCCACTAGGGCGGCTTCGGCGGCGGTGGCGAAGTCCGTCGCCTCTTGCAAGCTCGTGCGCAGGCGGACCACGGCCTCTTCCAAAGCTGAACGGCGGTTGGAAAGTTCCGCGACTGCGCGCTCTGCTTGACCCAATTCTTTACGGGCGCCATCCAAATCCGCTTCCACCGTACGCACGGTATCACGGGCCGCACGCTCTGCATCACGGGCCGTACCGGCTGTTACGGCGGCTAGTTTGGCCTGCTCTTCGACGACGCGAAGGGTTTTTACAGCTTGCAGAGCCTCGGCATCCAATTGCGCTAGCCTGTTGCGCTGTTCCAGTTTGATGGCAGCAGCCGTAGGCGCTTCCGCTGTCGCGCTTAGGCCGTCCCAGCGCCAAAGATCGCCGTTTTTTGTCACCAACCGTTGGCCGGGCTTTAACTGTTGCAATAGCGGACCGGGAGCGTCGGCGTCCAAAACACCAATCTGCGCCAAAGCGCGTGCAAGTTCCGCAGGCGCCGATACATGATCGGAAAGTGCGGTCACGCCTATGGGTAAACTCGGATCACCGGCACGCTCCAAAACGGACCATCGCACAGGTGCTGCGCTATCCGTCGGCACCTCCAAGTCTTCACCCAAAGCAGCGCCCAAGGCTTTTTCAAAACCGGCATCGGCACGCACCTGCTCCACGATGGGCGCAAACAGATCGCCCGCCCCGGCATTCAGCACACGGGCAAGCGTTTTTGCTTCCGTCTCAATGCGGTTCACTTCTGCCTGAGCCGCCGAGACTGGACCACGTGCCTCAGCTTCGCGCTCGCGGGCCTGTTCGTTGGCTACACTGGCTTGTTCAAAGGCTTCTTTCGCTGCGCCGGCGGACGCCTCCAAAGCGGCAACACGTTCAGCCTTGGCCTGCACACCGCTCTCGGCTGCGATGCGCGCGTTCAACTGCTGCAACTCGCCCTGAACTTCAGCAATTTGCTTATCCAGCTTTTCGCGCCGCTGCACACCATCGCGTTGGTTGCGTTCTGCCTGGTTTTTTTGTGCGTTGATTGAAGCGAGATCTTGCGTCAGCCGTGCAAGCTCTTGTTCGCTGACCTGCAACTCGGTAGCGGCTTTATCCATCGCAGCTTTGTTTTCACTTTCGCGATCAGCACGCCCGTCAGCTTCAGAACGCAATTGCGTATCTTCCCGCTCCAAATGAGAGATGATGTCGCTGTTTTCAGCGATCATTTGCTCTTCGCGGGTTATATCGCCCTGCAATTGTTCGATCCGGGCAGCGAGTTCACCCTTGCGCTTTTTGCGACGTCGCACGTCCTCGTCCAACTGGTTGCGCTCAATCACATGGCGCTGCAAAGCAGCAGCCGCACTAGCTTCCTGTTTGCGCAACTCCGGCAGTTTGGACGCAATGATCGCTTGAGCCTTGGCCGCTTCGGTTTGGACCAATTGTGCCTCACCGATGCCAACGGTCGTGCCTTGGAAAGACTTATCGGCTTCTTGCGCCGCCGTCTTTGCAGCCACCCAACGCAGATGCAGCAAAGTCGCCTCGGCAGCGCGAATATCGCCTGCCAAAGCGCGATAACGATTTGCTTGCCGGGCTTGTCGTTTAAGGCTCTCCAACTGGGTTTCCAGCTGGCTAACAACGTCTTCCAAACGGTCCAGATTGGTTTCTGCAGCTCGCAGGCGCAGTTCCGCTTCATGGCGTCGCGAATGCAGACCGGATATCCCAGCCGCCTCTTCCAGCAGGGCGCGACGGGCCTGTGGCTTGGCGGATATAAGTTCACCAATGCGCCCCTGCCCGATCATCGACGGAGAGCGGGCTCCGGTAGAAACATCGGCAAACAGCAACTGCACATCTTTGGCGCGGGCATCGCGCCCGTTGATGCGATAAACAGAGCCCGCTTCGCGTTCGATGCGGCGGGAGACTTGCAACTCGTCAGCATCGTTAAAGGCAGCGGGCGCTTTTCGGGTTTCATTGTCCAGAAACAGCGCAACCTCCGCCATATTGCGGGCGGGCCGATTGCCGGAACCGGAGAAGATCACGTCATCCATCGAGGATGCGCGCATGTTTTTGTAGGAATTTTCGCCCATCACCCAGCGGAGCGCTTCCACCAGATTGGACTTGCCGCAACCATTGGGACCCACAACGCCGGTCAAACCGCTTTCGATTACGAATTCGGTCGGTTCCACAAAGGACTTAAAGCCCAAAAGGCGAAGCTTGTTAAATTCCATGGGTACTCACTCGTTCGAAACGCGAGGCTTGCGGCTTTGGAAGCGCAACACCTGCGTTTTGGGGAGCCCAATGCCCCCAACCAAGCGATGACCCTAGCGTGACCGTTTACCTGTCACGCGGCTGGGGGCACCTGGCGAGCCGCTGTTATAGCGCACGCCAAGCCA
>JBCBYZ010000020.1:0-32345 GCA_039815595.1 Pseudomonadota bacterium
ATAGGCCGTCACGGCCTCGTCCAGCCGCTCCGTCCCTCTTTCGCGTGCACCAAGGGTCCAAAGCGCAGTGCCCAGATTGTTTTGCGTCATCGCCCAGTCAAGCGGCACGCGCTCTTGCGTCCACTCCTCCAGTGCCGCGCGATAGGCCGCCACAGCCTCGTCCAGCCGCTCCGTCCCTCTTTCGCGTGCACCAAGGGTCCAAAGCGCAGTGCCCAGATTGTTTTGCGTCATCGCCCAGTCCAGCGGCACGCGCCCTTGCGTCCACTCCTCCAGTGCCGCGCGATAGGCCGCCACAGCCTCGTCCAGCCGCTCCGTCCCGCTTTCCCGCGTCCCAAGAGTTGCCAGCGCATTGCCCAAATTGTTTTGCGCCCTCGCCCAGTCCAGCGGCGCGCGCTCTTGCGGGTATTCCTCCAACATCGCGCGGTTTAGGCCAATCGCGACTTTCAGATCGAAATTTAAACCCTTGTCGCGGCCGCTTTCCCACCATTGGTTCTGCGAGAGCCGCTGCGCCTCGAACAGCTTATCCGGACCCTCCGTTTCAAGCTGCACCCGTCGCATGACTGCCGAGACTGTGCCTGTGACATTGAAGATGGTTTTGGCCGCACTCTCTTTTTCCTGCAGTGCCTCCACCAACAAACCTTGCCTTGCTTTGCGGGCATCTGTTGCCTCGCGTTCAAGCTCTTCGGCTAGGGCAAAAGCCTGTTCTTCCACTTCGACTATCCGGCTTTTGACCGCGTAAAAATCTTCCACGGCGTTTGCCGCATAAGCGCGTTTGCTTTCAGCGATCAGGTCATCCAGTTCCGGCGCCAGATTGCCCCATCGGTTGACCGCATTATCCGGATTGCTGTTTTGCCACAGCGTGGCGGCCTCCATAAAACTGGGAATGATCTGGTCGTCCGGCACGTCCCGTTTCAAAACGATGCGAAAAAACGTGCGGGCCAGGTCTCTGGTCGTGCCCAATTGGCTCTCGGCGGTGGCGAGCGCAACCTTGACATCGCCGAGTTCCAAGACCGCATCGAGCTTCGCTTCGATACGGTCCAACTGCCCGTGCACATCGTCCATGAACCCGGTCAAATCACCGTGGCGGCTCAGCAGGTCTGTGGTCAGGGTTTCTAGGCTTTGGGCCAGTTCTACCATCTGTCCGGTTTGGAAAATGGTACGGAAGCGGGTGTTGGTTTTGATTTCTTCGGCGATGAACAGGCTGAAAGTGTCGTACCAGCCCGCGGCACCCCGCTGCCCATGGAAAAACTCCAAAAACAGGTTGGGCGGTTCGCGGCCCGCGTCGCGCGAAATCTCTTCCAGCGCGCGGGCCACAGCTTGCTCCCGCCCCCTTGTCTTTACAAAACCCTCTTGGGCCGCCGGTTTGAGAATTTCGTCAAACACGCGGTCGAGATCGGCGAGGGTGAGAACGTCCGCTTCAGCCTTGTGCTCCCTAAACCGTCGCAACCGTTCATCCAGAAAACCCAAAACCGCGTTGGAAAACGCCGCATCGTCCGACCCTAGCGCGTGGGGCGGCAGAGTTTTCACCGCCTCTTGATGGGTATTGGCGACGTGGCGCAAGGCACATAAATGGGCGGTGCGGATGCCCTTTACGATGTCACGATTGCCGGGGACGCGCCGCTGATCGACAATGCGCTTTTTGCAGCCGTCAAACCAGTCGGTCAAAAAAGCGTCGCGCCCCACCAGCGCGAGGCTCGTCCCAAGAACACCTCCGACCGTTTCCAATATCGGCATTCACGCTCTCCCCAACCCACATTTCAAGTGTACAGGTTTGTGGGTCGTCCTCAAGGCAGCGGGCGGCGGTGTTTTGGAAAGATGGCGACGTTTGGTTGATCAGGAAATGCTGCAAAAACACTCTTGCTCAAATCCATTATTTCATATATTCATGAAATATGGAAACATTGCTCACATCGCGCCTGTCTGTGCTCAGCCATCCTCAAAGGATGGCGGTGTTTCGGCTTTTGATGCGGCGGTACCCGGATCATCTTCCGGCGGGGGAAATTGCTGAGGCTTTGGACACCAAGCCCAGCACGACATCGGTGTATCTCAGCGCGCTCACTGGCGCGGGGCTTCTGGACCAGAGACGCGCGGGGACGTCGCTTCTTTACCGAATCAACATGGAGGCTGCGCAGGCAGTGGTCTCCGATCTGTTTTTTGATTGCTGCAAAGGACGGCCCGACCTCTGCCCGCCTTTTGTTGCGCATATTCAAGGTGCCTCGGATGCAAACGGGAAGGCTCAAGGCGGGGCCCAAGAGCAGAGGAAGTACAATGTGCTGTTCCTGTGCACCGGCAATTCGGCCCGCTCGATTTTTGCTGAATCCATCCTGCGGGATGTGGCCGGGGACCGCTTCAACGCGTTTTCGGCCGGGACAAAGCCATATTCGGAGCTCAACCCCCAGGCTGTGGCGTTGCTGACTGAAAAAGGCATCGAAACCGACACCCTGCGCGCCAAGCACATGGCGGAGTTTCGGCGCGAAGATGCGCCGCACATGGATTTTGTGTTTACCGTCTGCGACCGCGCCGCCAATGAAGAGTGTCCCGCCTGGTCCGGCCAGCCGATCTCCGCCCATTGGGGGCAACCGGACCCGGTGAAAATTGACGCCGAACAGGCGCTGGCGTTTCAACAGGCCTATGGGATGTTGCGCAATCGCATAACGGCCTTTGCCGCCCTGCCCTTCCCATCGCTTGATCGCCTCTCGCTGCAAAACCGTGTCGATGCAATCGGCGCGGACAAGAATGCAGTTTAAAAACCACCCTTTGAAAGACATCTTATGACACGTTATGCCCTGAACGGCCTTGGACGCATCGGCAAACTGGCGCTCAAACCCCTGCTCGAGCGCGGTGCTGAAATCGCCTTCGTCAATGACGCGGTGGGGGATGCGCAGATGCACGCCCATTTGCTGGAATTCGACACGGTGCACGGGCGGTGGAATGCGGATTTCCAGTTCGACGCCGATAGCATCACCATCGACGGAACCCGCATTCCCGTCCACCAAACCCGCGAGCTGGCAAACCTCCCTCTGGAAGGGGTCGATGTGATGATCGATTGCACGGGCGCCTTTAAGACGGAGGCCAAGCTGCAACCCTATTTCGATGCGGGCGTAAAGAAGGTGGTTGTTTCCGCACCGGTGAAAAACCCCGGGGTGGCCAATATCGTCTACGGCGTGAACCACGATATTTATGATGCGGATGCGCACACCATCATCACCGCAGCCAGTTGCACCACCAATTGCCTCGCCCCGGTGGTGAAAGTCATCCACGAAGGCATCGGCATCAAGCACGGAATGATCACCACCATCCACGATGTCACGAACACGCAGACGATTGTGGATCGGCCCGCCAAGGACTTGCGCCGCGCGCGTTCCGCGCTCAACTCGTTGATACCGACCACTACCGGCTCTGCCACTGCAATCACGCTGATCTACCCGGAACTTAAGGGCAAATTGAACGGCCATGCGGTGCGCGTGCCATTGCTCAACGCGTCGCTGACCGATTGTGTGTTTGAGGTGGAGCGCGACACCAGTGTTGAAGAGGTGAACGCGCTTTTCAAACAGGCCGCAGAAGGGTCACTCAAGGACATATTGGGATACGAAGAGCGGCCTTTGGTCTCCACCGATTACACCAACGATCCCCGCTCCTCTATTGTCGATGCGCCGTCCACAATGGTGGTCAACGGCACACAAGTAAAAATCTACGCCTGGTATGACAATGAATGGGGTTACGCCAACCGGTTGGTGGACGTGGCCTTCATGGTGGGATCCAGGCTGTGAGCAATTCAGACGCAGACCCACACCGCCCGGAGGGGCTGGCGGCCTACATTGCGGTTACGGTTGCTTACTGGGCTTTTATGCTCACCGATGGCGCGTTGCGCATGTTGGTGCTTTTGCACTTTAACACCCTGGGCTTTTCGCCTGTCCAACTGGCCTACCTTTTCGTACTTTACGAGATTGCGGGTGTCGTCACCAATCTCTCCGCCGGTTGGATTGCGGCACGCTTTGGCCTGACCAGCACGCTTTATGTCGGGCTTCTTTTGCAGGTTTTGGCTCTGCTGGCGCTTTCGCAATTGGATCCGGCTTGGAGCGTATTTGCCTCCGTCGTGTTCGTGATGGCGGTGCAAGGCGCGTCGGGCGTCGCCAAAGACCTTGCCAAGATGAGTTCCAAAAGCGCGGTTAAACTGCTTGCGCCTTCGGAAGGCGGGGCGCTGTTTCGTTGGGTGGCAGCACTCACGGGCTCTAAAAATGCTGTTAAAGGACTGGGGTTCTTTATCGGGGCCGGATCGCTTGGCCTGTTTGGGTTCGTGCCGTCCGTGCTCGCCATGGCTGTCGCGCTTGCAACTATCCTGGTTGCGGTCTTCCTGCGCATGCCGTCGGGCCTGCCAACCGGACGCAAAGACGCAAAATTCAAAGAGGTGTTTTCCAAGGACGCCAATATCAACTGGCTCAGCCTTGCGCGGATGTTCCTGTTCGGTGCGCGGGACGTCTGGTTTGTGGTGGGCATACCGATCTACTTCTACAGTGTGCTGTCCGATGGCACGCCGGAGGGCAACCGCAGCGCGTTTTTCATGATCGGGATTTTCATGGCGGCGTGGATCATTCTCTACGGATTTGTGCAGGCCAATGCGCCGCGCCTGCTGCGCGCCAAGGAACGCAGTGAAGCGCAGATTATGGACAGCGCGCGGTTTTGGGTGGGGACACTGTTTGTGGTACCAGCACTGCTGGCGCTGGCACTCTACCTTGTTCAACAACCAACGGTTTGGCTCACGACATCAGTGGTGCTGGGGCTTCTGGTATTCGGGGCGCTGTTTGCCATTAATTCCTCGCTGCACTCCTATCTCATTTTGGCCTTCACCAGTTCGAAGCGGGTGACGATGGATGTCGGGTTTTATTACATGGCCAACGCGGCGGGCCGATTGTTTGGCACGGTCCTGTCCGGCCTCAGTTATCAGTTCGGCGGCGTTGCTCTTTGTCTTGCCTGCGCGGCGGCGATGATCGCTTGCAGTTGGTTGAGCATTTCCAATCTCGACAGCCAAAAAGCGCAGTCTAGTTTCGCCGAATAAGCCTCCTTCTGCGCATCTGTCCGGCCAGCACATTGTGCTGGCCGCATGGGTCTGCAAAAAGCCCGTCCTATGAGTGAGCCAACCGCACAGACCCGAAAGCAAGTCTCCAAAGCTCGGATGCGTCCACCAGAGGCGATTGGTGGCATTTTCATCGGGCGGCTGGACCCGGCGATTGATGTTGCGCGGGAAGTGGCGACTGCACTCAAACTGGACCGTAAGACGGTGGTCACCGAACGCACGGGCACCGAAATACTCAGTGCGCTGGACACATCCACCGATGGCTCTTACGCGACGCTGCTGCCCTTCGCGGTCGGCCAGATTGCATGGCGGGTGGAGGCCACGATCCCGCACAATCTTGTTTTACCCTTGGCGCTGCAAGGGCTGGCCCAACGCCTCAAGACACGCATTGCCTATGACCGGCACGACACAGAGGCCGATGATCGGGTGGACGTCTATTTTCCAGACGGCACGATGCAAGAAGGTTTTCTGCACTACCATGATGAAGTGGAGGGGCTGGAAAACTACAAGTTTGACATGAATGTGCGCCCCACGATTTTGGATAAAATCGGCGCGTTGATTGCGGGACGGATCACGCGTCAGTCTTCTGGTTATGAGCCCTATACGCCGTCCGATCCGGACAGTCTTCTAGCCGCACTGCAGCCGGGCGATATTTTGTTGGTGGAAGGCAATCAAAAGGTTTCCGCCGCCATCAAATATCTCACCCAATCCACATGGTCTCACGCCGCGCTGTATGTGGGGGACGCGCTGCCCCATGAAGGCGACAGTCCACGGGACCGGTTGATTGAGGTGAATTTGGGCGAAGGCTGCGTTGCCAGACCTTTGGAAAAATACACAACCTACAACACCCGTATTTGCCGCCCAGTCGGACTGACGGACGAGGAACGAAAGCATGTTGTGAACTATATGATCACGCGGCTCGGCACGGCCTATGACACCCGCAACATCCTGGACATGGCGCGCTACTTGTTTCCGGTCATTCCGGTGCCGACGCGATGGCGGCGCAAGATGATCGCCTTTGGCTCCGGCGATCCAACAAGAGCGATCTGTTCAACGTTGATCGCACAGGCGTTCCAGTCCATTCGCTATCCGATCTTGCCGAGCGTGAAGCGCCTGGAGGACTGTCTGGACGATGATTGTGAAGCCTATGCTGTCGGAGAAGTTTACCACATCCGCCACCATTCGCTGTTCGCACCGCGTGATTTCGACGTGTCGCCCTATTTCAAGATCATCAAACCAACCTTGTCAGCCAACTTTAATTTTCGCGATATGATTTGGCATGACGGACCGAAGGCAGACGGCAATTCATCGCCCTGATGATGCTGGAGCGTGACACTTAATCCTGTCGCAAACCTCTTGCGAGCGACACGGTTCCTGCTACACACGGGACCATGGTTACACCTCTTTCCAACATCCGCAATTTTTCGATTGTCGCCCATATCGATCACGGCAAATCCACACTGGCGGATCGCCTGATCCAGATGTGCGGCGGGCTTGCCGACCGGGAAATGTCTGAACAGGTGCTCGACAATATGGAGATCGAGCGGGAGCGCGGGATTACCATCAAGGCACAGACGGTGCGTCTTACGTATAACGCGAAGGATGGTGAAACCTACACGCTCAATCTGATCGACACACCGGGCCATGTGGATTTCGCCTATGAAGTGTCGCGCTCTCTTTCAGCCTGCGAAGGTTCACTGTTGGTCGTGGATGCATCGCAAGGTGTGGAAGCGCAGACTTTGGCCAACGTGTATCAGGCCATAGACAACGATCATGAGATCGTCACCGTCCTGAACAAGATCGACCTGCCTGCTGCCGAGCCGGAGCGCGTGAAGGCGCAGATCGAAGAGGTGATTGGCCTGGACGCGACGGATGCAATCGAGATTTCGGCCAAGACCGGTCTGGGCATGGAAGACGTGCTCGAAGGTATCGTCACCCGATTGCCAGCCCCTAGCGAAGGCGACGAGACGGCCCCGCTAAAGGCCCTGCTCGTGGACTCCTGGTACGACGCCTATTTGGGCGTCATCGTGCTGGTTCGTATTCTCGACGGCGAGATCAAAAAGGGCCAGACCATCCGCATGATGGGCACCGACGCCAAATATCCGGTGGAGCGGGTTGGCGTGATTTCACCAAAATTGGTGGAAGTGCCCAGCCTTGGACCCGGTGAAATCGGCTTCATCACAGCCTCCATCAAGGAAGTGGCTGACACCCGCGTGGGCGACACGATCACTGAAGACAAACGGCAGACGCCGGTCGCCCTGCCCGGGTTTAAGCCCGCGCAACCGGTCGTCTTTTGCGGGTTGTTCCCCGTGGACGCAGCCGACTTTGAAGATCTGCGCTCCGCCGTTGGCAAATTGCGCCTTAACGATGCCAGCTTCTCTTACGAGATGGAATCTTCCGCAGCCTTGGGCTTCGGTTTCCGCTGCGGGTTTTTGGGCCTGTTGCATCTGGAGATTATTCAGGAACGGCTGGAGCGTGAGTTCGATCTGGACCTGATCGCAACCGCACCATCTGTGGTCTACACGCTGAAAATGCGCGACGGTACCGAGATGAACCTGCACAACCCGGCAGACATGCCGGACGTGATGAAGGTGGAAGAAATTCACGAGCCGTGGATCAAGGCGACCATCCTGACGCCAGACGAGTATCTCGGCCCCATTTTGAAGCTCTGCCAAGATCGCCGCGGCATCCAGACGGAACTCACCTATGTCGGTAGCCGCGCCATGCTGGCCTATGAATTGCCGCTCAACGAGGTGGTGTTTGATTTCTACGACCGGCTGAAATCGATTTCCCGCGGTTATGCGTCTTTTGACTATCAGATGCACGAGTATCGCGCGGGTAATCTTGTGAAACTCTCCATGCTCGTAAACGCCGAACCGGTGGATGCGCTTTCGATGCTGGTGCATCGGTCCGCTGCCGAGGGTCGGGGCCGTGTGATGTGCGAAAAGCTCAAAGACCTGATCCCGCAGCACCTGTTTAAAATTCCAATCCAGGCGGCCATTGGCGGGACGGTTATTGCCCGCGAAACCATCTCCGCTCTGCGCAAGGATGTGACTGCCAAATGTTATGGCGGAGACGCGAGCCGCAAGCGTAAACTGCTGGACAAACAAAAAGCCGGTAAAAAGAAAATGCGCCAATTTGGCCGCGTGGAAATTCCGCAAACCGCGTTTATCCAAGCTCTGAAAATGGGCGACTAGGCTTGGCCGGCCTCATCCTGCAGGCGCATGAGACAGCGCTGCGCGAGGAAATCTGCCTGCTCGCCAAATCCATGTTCGACCGTGGGCTTACGGGCGGGGCATCGGGCAATATCTCAGCGCGGTTGGACGACGGTCGATTACTGGTGACGCCGACGGGTTCGAGTTTCGGCCGGCTCGATCCGGCGCGGCTGTCGCTTTTTGATGTTGGTGGCCAGCACGTGAGCGGCGACAAGCCCACGAAAGAGATGCCGTTGCATGCCGCGTTTTACGAAACGCGCGGGGCCAAATCGGGTGCTGTCGTGCATCTGCACTCCAGTCACTCCGTCGCACTGTCGATGACGGCCGATGTGGATCCAGACAGCTTTTTGCCGCCCCTGACAGCCTACTCGATCATGCGGTTGGGCAAAGTGAAACTGCTGCCATTTTTTGTGCCCGGTGATCCGGCCATGGGGGACGCCATCCGGGGTCTGGCTGGCAAACGCAGCGCGGTCATGCTCGCCCATCACGGGCCGGTAGTGGCTGGCAAAGACTTGGAAGGCGCAGTCTACGCCATTGAGGAGTTGGAAGAGACTGCAAAACTGGCCCTGCTTTTGCGCGGGCATGATGCGGTGCCTCTCAGCGACGTGCAGATCAATCAGGTCGTGCGCACCTTCGATGTGGATTGGGACTGACCATCACGCCTGTTGGCGCTTTGCGCTTTCGTGGTAGGAAACTGTCAGCCGCTCCTTCCACTCCAAACCTTCGAGAACCGTTTTCATGCCGCATGAGTTTTCCGCCAATCTGGGTTTTTTGTGGACCGACCGCCCCTTGGCAGACGCAATCCGGGCGGCCCATGCGGCTGGTTTCGATGCGGTTGAATGCCATTGGCCCTACGATCAGCCGGTGGAAGCGGTGCGGTCAGCCCTGTTGGAAACTGCGCTTCCTATGCTTGGCCTCAACACATCGCGCGGCGATGTTGAAAGTGGAGAAAATGGGCTTTCTGCCCTGCCCGGACGGCAAAAGGATGCTCAGCGCGCGATCAATGAAGCGATTGACTACGCAGTCGCCATTGGCAGCGGTGCGGTCCATGTGATGGCCGGCTTTGCCCAAGGGGAAGAGGCGGAGGCGGCGTTCTTGGAGAATCTTGCTTACGCCGATGATCGAGCCAAGGGCACGGATCTGACCCTCTTGATCGAACCGCTCAATCACCACGATGCGCCGGGCTATTTTTTGCAGACCAGCGAACAAGCCATAGATTTGATCGATAAACTCGGTCGCGCGCGGGTTAAGATGATGTTTGATTGCTACCACCTGCAAATCATGGGTGGTGATCTGACCCGGCGTCTCGAAGCGTCGCTGCCCCATATCGGCCATATCCAAATCGCGTCTGTTCCCGCACGGGCTGAACCGGATGGCGGCGAATTGGATTACCGGCACGTGCTGCAGGAACTGACGCGGCTCGGTTACGACAAGCCCATCGGGGCGGAATACAAACCTGCCAGCGGAACTACGGATGCAGGCCTTGGTTGGATGGAGCCGCTACGCACTTTTTAGACCCGATATTTTGCGAGCGCCTTGGCAAGCCAATCACTCCCAGTTTTCCACTCGGCACCGGGTGTGCATTCTGGCACGCCGGACTTCGCTTTCGCCGACTACATTTCAATCATCGAGACGACGGGATCTCCAGTCCACCTAGTCTTCCACACTATCCGGAGCAGGCCTTTCCTGCGCTGGACATTTCCTCTCCGGTCAATGCCCCCCGACCGGAGAGGAAATCACCTTAAGAACCTCCCAGTACCTTGAATGCCCGCCAACCCAAAGTTGGCGGGTTTTTTGTGTTCGCTAGCCGTCAGCCTCGATTGGCATGCGCCCTCTTGCCTGGCTTGAGGTCTTCCTACCATCCACTTTGCATCCTTTTGGCATCCACTTGGCATCCTCTTGACATCCTCTTGACCAGGGCAAGCCTGTCCCGCATCGAATTCTCCATGCCAATCCGTCGCCGATTCGCGGTGCTTCGCTTTGGCTCTTTTGTAAACGTCTTGGGAGACGTGTCAGGCATGGTTGGGGTTTTGCGCGGGCTGGCGGAATGGATTATTCTCCTGGAAGGATGGCGCGCGGCGGCATTGGCCTTCGCGGCGGGCGCAGTGTCTGCGCTGTCCATGGCCCCCTATCACCTCGTTTTCGTGCTTTTTGCGACGGTGCCCGTGCTCATCTGGTTGCTGGACGGGGCTGTACCCACCGTAAAAGACAATGGGAAAGTTTCTCTTTTTGGCCGCGTTTGGCCGGCGTTCCGCACGGGCTGGTGGTTTGGATTCGGCTACTTTCTCGCGGGCCTTTGGTGGATCGGACAAGCCTTTCTTGTCGACGGTGACGAATTTGCCTGGTTGCTGCCCATCGCCATTTTAATCCTGCCCGCCGGATTGGCGTTGTTTTGGGGACTGGCCGCCAGTCTCGCCCGTTTGGCGTGGACTGATGGCTGGTCCCGCCTGGTGGCTTTGGGGTCTACACTAGCACTGGCGGAATGGGTGCGCGGCTTCGCGCTCACCGGATTTCCATGGAACAGTTTTGGGTCTGCCCTCATGCCATCACCGCTCTTCATGCAGAGTGCGGGATTGGTGGGCGTTTACACCATGGCGTTGTTTGCGATCATCGTGTTCGGCGTTTTGGCTCCGTTCGGAAGCCCCTCAAAAAGCGGCAACGCATGGGGCGGTCTGGCCGTCGCACTTGCATTGGTGTTCGCCCATGCAGGCTGGGGGCTTTACGCACTCTCAAAGGCGGATCAAGTGGCGGATGTGACGGACGTTCGGTTGCGCTTGGTTCAACCGGCAATCGCGCAAAACGAGAAGTGGGACCGTGCGAACGAAGCCGAGATTATGGCGCGCTATTTCGATCTCTCAAACGTCAATCGCGGGCCGGAGGGCGCGTCGGTTGCTGCTTTTACCCATGTGATTTGGCCCGAATCCGCTTTCCCGTTTATTTTGACGGACCGGCGGGATCAGCTGACCAAAATTGCTGATCTGCTACCGCCAGCCACCAGCCTGAT
Source organism: Pseudomonadota bacterium (assembly GCA_039815595.1). Classification (GTDB taxonomy): domain Bacteria; phylum Pseudomonadota; class Alphaproteobacteria; order Rhizobiales; family Rhizobiaceae; genus Pseudahrensia. The sequence goes on from JBCBYZ010000020.1 coordinate 11,294, forward strand.
CACCGGCGCGATGCGCCTGGAGCGGGGGATTGCCGGTGCAGAAGAGAACCGTGTGTTCAACGCCATGCTGGTACTAAATGGCGATGGTGAAATTGTATCGGCTTATGACAAGACCCGGCTGGTGCCCTTTGGCGAATTCCTGCCGTTCCAAAGTCTGCTGGAGCAAGCCGGTTTTCAACAACTGACCAAGCGACAGGGAGGGTTCGCAAAAGGTACAGCGCGCAACCCTCTTCAAGCGCCGGGCGCACCAGCTTTTCTGCCGCTCATTTGTTATGAGATCATATTTTCCGGGTCGGTGTTACCAGCGACCAATGGCGAAGACGGGCGTCCGTCATGGATCGTCAACGTGACCAATGATGCCTGGTTCGGCACAACAGCAGGACCCTATCAACACGCCCATCAGGCGCAAATCCGGGCGGTGGAAACTGGCTTGCCCGTTGTGCGGACGGCCAATAGCGGCATCTCCATGGTGGTGGATGGTGCAGGGCGCGTGCGCAATCAGTTGGGCTTAGGCCTGCGGGGCGTGGTGGATTCCGAACTTCCCGGGGCGCTTCCGGTCCCAATCTTTAGCCGGTTGGGCAACACGCCTTTCATGGCTTTCCTTGGCTTGCTTTTCTTGATTGTGGTAGGCATACGGTTGCAAAGCACTAAAAAGTTGTAATTGTGCCCGCGGCTTTGAAGCTCCCCCTTCAATGGCAATCAAGAAACGGACCGGTCATGGCTGATAAGAAAAAGCCCAACCCGATAGATGTGCATGTGGGCAGCCGCGTTAAACTTCGGCGCACCATGCAGGGCATGTCTCAAGAAAAATTGGGGGATGCCCTCGGCATCACATTCCAACAAATTCAAAAATACGAAAAAGGCACCAACCGCATCGGTGCCAGCCGAATGCAGCAAATTGCAGCTGCACTCAAAGTACCGGTCGCGTTCTTTTTTGAAGACGCACCGTCCGGCATTGGCCAAACAGTCCCCGGCCTGGCGGAAGCAAGCGACACAACTTACGTGGTCGATTTTTTGTCCACCACCGAAGGCATTCAGCTCAACCGCGCCTTTGTTCGCATCACCAACACCGCCATACGTCGCCGCATCATTGATATGGTGCGCACATTGGCGGATGAGACCGGGGTGCCCGCCAAAGACGGTTAAGGCTACGACCGTCGGTGCCTGCGGTTTCTTTTCACCCCGCTGCGTCTGGTGACGGCCGCATAAAGTTTTGTGCATATGAAATCGGTAAATCCTTGACTTGATGTCGTGCGCAGCCCAGACACGCTCTGCTGCGGCGTGTTTGCTTCCCTGCTTGTTGCGCCGCTTGATTTCACACACGTCGAAACGGTTTTGAGTGCCCCGCCTCACCCGTTGTTTCAACTAAGTCAGGGTCTCCATGGCACGCTCCAATTACACCTTTACGTCTGAATCCGTTTCGGAAGGTCATCCCGACAAAGTCTCGGACCGTATTTCCGATGAAATCGTCGATCTGTTTTTCTCCCGCGCCGCATCCGAGGGCATGGACCCTTGGGCCGTGCGCGTGGCTGCAGAAACGCTGACAACAACTAATAAGGTGGTGATCGCAGGCGAGACCCGTGGACCGGAATCGATCACCAAAGACGAGATTGAAGCCCTTGCGCGGGACGCGATCAAAGATATCGGCTACGAACAGGACGGGTTTCACTGGCAGACAGCCGATGTAGACGTGCTGCTGCACGAACAGTCCGTTGACATTGCCCAAGGCGTCGACTCGGGCGACAACAAGGACGAAGGCGCAGGCGATCAGGGCATCATGTTCGGCTACGCCTGCACCGAGACGCCGGAACTCATGCCGGCACCGATCCACTACAGCCACAAGATTTTGGAAGTGCTGGCCGCAAAGCGCAAAAGCGGCGAACTGGACCAATTGGGGCCGGACTCAAAAAGCCAGGTCTCCGTGCGCTATGAAAACGGTAAGCCGGTTGCAGCCACGTCCATCGTGCTTTCAACACAGCACAAGAGCAAGGATCAAACCTCTGCCATCATCCGTGAGATGGTCGAGCCCAGCATTCGCGATGTGTTGCCCGAAGGCTGGATCACCGACGAGACCGTGTGGCACGTGAATCCCACCGGCACCTTTGTGATCGGTGGGCCGGACGGTGACGCGGGACTCACGGGCCGCAAAATCATCGTGGACACCTATGGCGGTGCAGCACCCCATGGTGGTGGAGCATTTTCGGGCAAGGACCCCACAAAAGTGGATCGTTCTGCGGCTTATGCTGCGCGGTATCTAGCCAAAAACATCGTTGCAGCCGAACTCGCGCCATGGTGCACAATCCAGCTTTCCTACGCGATTGGTGTCTCCCAACCTTTGTCTATTTATGTCGATACGGGCGGCAATGCGGATGAGGCTGCACTTGAACGTGCAATCCAGCAATCGATGGACTTGTCTCCGCGCGGTATCCGCACCCATCTCGACCTCAACCGCCCAATCTATGCCCGTACGGCGGCCTATGGCCACTTTGGCCGTACAGCCACCGATGGCGGCTTCACTTGGGAGAAAACCGATCTGGTGGACGCGCTCAAAGCTGCCATGTAAGGGCACGGACACTCCGTCTAACCCACATGCGGTGGGCGATGCGCTCACCGGCTCCAGCAGAGGCAAGGGTGGTTTTCATGAGCCATGAGGGTACGCCCGAAACCGCTTCGATAAAGCCACGTGCCTTTTACGGACGGCGCAAGGGCCCGGCCCTGCGGGACTATCAGGCCGGGCTGATGGACACACTGTTGCCGGCATTGCTGCTCGATCCGACAAGCGACCGGCCTGACACTCTGGACGGATTGTTCGATCCCTCACGCAAAGGCACGTGGCTTGAAATCGGTTTTGGCGGCGGTGAGCATCTTGCTGCCCATCGTCGTTTGAAGCCGGACTTTGGCTTCATCGGCGTGGAACCGTTCATCAATGGCATGGCGAAACTGCTGTCCGTCCTGGACGATGAGGGGGCGGATGGTGTGCGGCTCTACAATGATGATGCCACCGAAATTTTGAACTGGTTGCCCGATGGTTGCCTCGACGGGATCGACCTTCTCTACCCCGACCCGTGGCACAAAAAACGCCACTGGAAGCGTCGGTTTGTGAACCCGGCCAATCTTGACCGGTTTGAGCGTCTGCTCAAACCCGGGGGCGTGTTCCGCTTCGCTTCGGACATTCCAGGCTACGTCAACTGGACCCTGCATCATGTTCAGCGCCATTCAGCTTTTGCGTGGACGGCGCAGACAGCGTCCGATTGGCAAGAGCCTTGGGACGGCTGGGTGCGTACGCGGTATGAGGCAAAGGCCATCCGCGAGGGGCGCACACCCTGTTATTTGACGTTCCAGCGAAGCGCTTAGCCTCGTCTCACTGGCAGATAGCCAGCCGATTGAGGCTCTTATCTGCCCTCAAACACCACCGATGTCGTTTGGCCCGTGCATGAGCGCATGCATTCGGTTGTACGTGCCGATTTTGCAATTTTGCGGATTTGCGGCACACTGTGCGCTTCGGCAAAACGATAAGCTGGGGCAAATCCAGCACAACACGAGGATGTTTTACGGGCTTTTGCAATGCCCATCACCGCACGCTTGGGAGGAAACCATGACGGTTCATTATATTCTTGAAGGCAAAGGACGGGACGTTGCCACAGCGAGCCCGGATACAGCGCTTAAAGAGATCGCCGCACAATTGGCGGAACGCAAAATCGGTGCCTTGGTCATTGTGGACGGTGCCACTGTCAAAGGTATCGTGTCGGAACGGGACCTTGTGCGCCACATCGCCAACAATGGCTCGGCGGCGTTAGACATAGCTGTTTCCCAATGCATGACATCGAAGGTGATTTCCTGCGAGCCAAGCGAAACCATCGATCAGGTTATGGGCAAGATGACCGCAGGCCGCTTCCGCCACCTGCCGGTGCTGGACGAGGGAAAGCTCGCCGGGATCATCTCCATCGGTGATGTGGTGAAACGCAAGATCGAACAGACCGAGCGGGATGCGGAAGAGTTGAAGCGGTATATTGCGGGCTAGAGCCGATCATCGCTTCTTGGAAGCCCTGATCACCTCTAGCTTTCTGTTGTAACGCGGTTTCTTTCGCTCAAACGATTCCGTTTGAACGGAAACGGTTCTAGCCATCACCACAGGCCATGAGGGCCAAACTGGGCGACTAAGGCTTCAGCCCTTCGAGATAAAGCCTGTCGAGAAAACGGGCGGCGTCTTCAAAACGGCCGTCGCCCTCCCCGGCGCGCGCCAAAACCACGCGCACTTGCGTATCAAAATCCGCATAGTGCTGCGTGGTGGCCCAAATGGAAAAAATAAGATGATGGGGGTCGCAGGTGGCCAGTTTTCCACTTGCCATCCATGCCCGCATGACGGCTGCTTTTTCGTCAACCAGCGCTTTGAGGTCTTTCAATTCTTCCGTCAGATGCGGTGCGCCCCGAATCATCTCATTGGCAAACAAACGGCTTTCGCGCGGATAATCCCGCGCCAGTTCCAATTTGCGACGCATGTAGGAACGGATTTCTGACAGCGGGTCACCGTCCGGTTGCATTTGGCGCAACGGTTCCAACCAATTGTCCAGCAGGCGGTCGAGAAGGCGGCGGTGAACATCTTCCTTGGTGCGGAAGTAGTACAGCAAGTTGGGTTTGGAGAGGCCCGCCTGCTGGGCGATCTGGTCAATCGTGGTGCCGCGAAAGCCGTTTTCCGAAAAGACATCCAGAGCTGCATTGAGAATGACGCTCTCTTTTTCCTGTTGAATACGGGTGCGTTTGCGTGTTTGCGCTGCCCGCGGTTCGGATGTCGCCGCCTCGTCTACGGGCGGGGTCTCTTCCTCCAGCGGGTGATCAAAACGCGTTTCAATCGGCAAAAGAAAGGGTGCTCCAAAAAACCGTCACAGCAGCGTATCGCGCGCATTTTGCGCTTGAGAGGCTGTGTGAAACCTGTAACCTTTGACCAGATGGTAAAAGTTTTGCCCGCTGATTTCAAAGATAAGCGTAGTCCCCTGCGACCAAACTGTCTTTGTTCCAAGTTGACGCGGGCGTGTCGCCAAAAACAGGGAGCCGCATGATGGGCGTAGAGGGCATTTCCAAACCAGGCGAAAATCTTCGCATTAACGGTGATCGCCTGTGGGACACGATCCACGAAATCGCTGAAATCGGCCCGGGAATCGCCGGCGGCTCCAACCGCCAAACAGTGACTGACGAAGACGCCGAGGGGCGCAAACTGTTCCAGACATGGTGCGAAGACGCGGGCCTGACCATGGGCGTGGACCAGATGGGCACGATGTTCATGCGCCGCGAAGGCACTGACCCGGAGGCACTCCCGGTCTATGTGGGTTCTCACTTGGACACACAACCTACGGGTGGGCGGTATGACGGTGTGTTGGGCGTACTCGCTGGCCTCGAGATTGTGCGCACATTGAACGACCTCGATATCAAGACCAAGCACCCCATCGTCGTCACCAACTGGACCAACGAAGAAGGCACCCGTTTTGCCCCTGCCATGATGGCCTCAGGCGTTTTTGCCAAACAGTTCACCCAAGACTGGGCCTACGCGAAAACCGATGCGGATGGCAAAACCTTTGGTGAGGAGTTGGAACGGATAGGCTGGAAGGGTGAAGAGACCGTCGGCGACCGCAAGATGAAAGCGTTCTTGGAACTGCACATTGAGCAAGGCCCGGTCCTGGAGGCAGAAGGCAAGTACATCGGCGTTGTTACCCACGGCCAAGGGCTGCGCTGGATCGAATGCACGGTCACCGGCAAGGAAAGCCACACCGGCTCGACCCCCATGCCCATGCGCAAAAATGCTGGACGCGGCTTGGCCCAGATCACGGAGCTGGTGCACAAGATCGCCATGAAAAACGCCCCCAATGCGGTGGGTGCCATCGGCCATATCGACGTCTATCCAAACTCGCGCAACATCATTCCCGGCAAGGTCGTGTTCACCATCGATTTCCGCAGCCACGAGATCGACACGCTGAACAAGATGGTGCGCAAACTGGAGAAAAAAGCGCCCAAACTTTGCAAGAAACTGGGTCTCGACTTTTCCTTCGAAATCGTCGGACAGTTTGATCCGCCTGAGTTCGACAAGACGCTGGTGCAGTCCATCCGCGAGGCGAGCGAACGGCTCGGTTATTCTCACATGGACATTATCTCCGGCGCTGGCCATGACGCCTGCTGGATCAACCGCGTCGCGCCTACGGCCATGATCATGTGCCCGTGCGTGGATGGGCTAAGTCACAACGAGGCTGAAGAGATCTCAAAAGAGTGGAGCACGGCAGGAGCAGAGGTTCTGTTTCACGCCGTTGTGGAAGCGGCGGAGATTGTGGGGTGAGTGTCCACCCCGGTACTGAGCTTGATCGCTTCCGCACCAAACAAAACTGAACGAGACGAACAGGTAACATCATGACAACAACCATCAAAAACGGCACCATTGTCACCGCCGACTTAACCTACAAGGCGGACGTCCAGATTGATGGCGGGGTGATCACTGCCATCGGGCCGAACCTCTCTGGCGGGACCGAACTGGATGCGACCGGTTGCTACGTCATGCCGGGCGGAATTGACCCGCACACCCATCTCGAAATGCCGTTTATGGGCACCTATTCGACGGATGATTTTGACACCGGCACGCGGGCGGCACTCTCCGGTGGCACGACCATGGTTGTGGATTTTGCCCTGCCCGCGCCTGGCCAATCGCTGCTGGAAGCGATCCAGATGTGGGACAATAAATCGACCCGCGCCCATTGCGACTATTCCTTCCACATGGCGATCACATGGTGGAGCGAGCAGGTGTTCGACGAGATGAAAATCGTCGTGCAGGAAAAAGGCATCAACACGTTCAAGCATTTCCTCGCCTACAAAGGCGCGCTGATGGTGAACGATGATGAACTTTACGCATCCTTTTCGCGCTGCGCGGAACTGGGGGCGATCCCAATGGTTCATGCCGAGAACGGAGATGTGGTGGCAGAACTTTCTGCAAAACTGCTGGCCGAAGGCAATAACGGTCCGGAAGCCCATGCTTATTCACGCCCGCCTCAAGTCGAGGGAGAAGCTACCAACCGGGCCATCATGATCGCCGACATGACGGGGGCGCCGCTTTATGTAGTGCACACATCTTGCGAGGACAGTCACGAGGCCATCCGCCGCGCCCGGGCGCAGGGCAAACGGGTGTGGGGGGAACCGCTGGTTCAGCATCTCACGCTCGATGAGAGCGAGTATTTCGATAAGGATTGGGATCACGCCGCCCGCCGTGTGATGTCGCCGCCCTTCCGAAACAAGCAGCATCAGGATTCACTCTGGGCGGGCCTGCAGTCCGGCTCTCTGTCCGTCGTGGCAACAGACCACTGCGCGTTCACCACCGAACAAAAACGCAACGGCGTTGGCGACTTCACCAAAATTCCAAATGGCACCGGCGGTCTTGAAGATCGCATGCCCATGTTGTGGACCAATGGTGTGTCGACAGGTCGTCTGACTATGAATGAGTTTGTGGCCGTCACCTCCACAAACATTGCCAAAATCATGAACATGTACCCCAAAAAGGGAGCGATCCTCGTTGGGTCGGATGCAGACATCGTGGTCTGGGATCCGGAAGCCGAAAAAACCATCACCGCCGACAAGCAGCAGTCAGCGATCGATTACAACGTGTTTGAAGGAAAGCACGTCAAAGGCCTGCCACGCTACGTCCTGTCCCGCGGCCACGTTTCGGTCATGGACGGGGCCGTACAAAGCCAAGAGGGTCACGGCAAGTTTGTTAAACGCGCCCCATCCGGACCCGTCAGCACAGCGCTTTCGACGTGGAAAGACCTAACCAACCCGACGCCGGTGGAACGCACAGGCATTCCGGCGACGGGGGTTTAAGTTTTTCTTGTTGGTCTCGATGATTTTGCATGGTTGCAACCTCCCCCTTGAAGGGACGTCGGAGAGGCGCGGGCAATCCGGGTGGGGGGTGCGATGACCATTATCTCCGCCAATTCCCTTTCGCTCACATTTGAAACCAATGACGGGCCTGTCCATGCGCTGTCCGATGTCGATCTGACCGTTGAAAAAGGAGATTTCGTCTCTTTTATTGGCCCGTCTGGTTGCGGAAAAACGACGTTTTTGCGCGTGGTTGCCGATCTGGAACAGCCGACTGGCGGGACGATCAGCGTCAACGGGGTGACCCCGGATCAGGCGCGACGGGAGCGGTCTTTTGGTTATGTGTTTCAAGCGGCGTCTCTGCTTCCTTGGCGCACGATTGAAAAAAACATCATGCTGCCGCTGGAAATCATGGGGTTTGGCAAGGCGGAACAGGCCGAACGGGTTCAGCGTGTTTTGTCTCTGGTGGACTTGGAAGGGTTTGGCAAAAAGTATCCTTGGCAACTCTCCGGCGGCATGCAGCAACGGGCTTCTATTGCGCGGGCGCTCGCCTTTGATGCGGATTTGTTGCTGATGGACGAACCTTTTGGGGCGCTGGACGAGATTGTCCGCGATCATCTCAACGAGCAACTGCTTGAGTTGTGGGATCGGACGAACAAGACAATCTGTTTTGTCACCCACTCCATTCCCGAGGCGGTTTATCTGTCGACCAAGATCGTTGTCATGTCGCCGCGCCCCGGTCGTGTGACGGATGTGATCGACAGCCCCTTGCCCAAGGAGCGGCCCCTCGATATCCGCGAGACGCCAGAGTTTTTGGAGGTCGCGGCCCGGGTGCGCGAAGGCCTGCGGGCGGGGCACAGCTATGACGGCTGATGTGGTGATCCGCAAAGCTACGGCTGACGATCTGCCCGCCTGCGCCGCCGTGATCAACACATGGATGGATGAAACGGATGTGGTGCCGCGCATCCACAGCCACGAGAAAATCCGGTCGATGTTCTCGCCAGATATCTTGAACAACCGCACCCTATGGGTGGCTGTTCTGGACGGCTCCATCGAAGGCTATCTGTCGCTGATCGACGGAGGAAACGTCCGCGCGCTGTACCTCGGCAGCGCGCTGCGCGGGCGCGGTGTGGGCCAGCGGTTGATGGCCATCGCCAAGGCGGCGCATCCGGCCTTTCTGGAACTGGGCGTGTTTGAGACCAACCACAAAGCACGGGCGTTCTATGAGCGTGAGGGTTTCGTCGAGGTGCCCGAAAAGCGGGACGACACAACCGAAGAAGGCGTCCCGGTGCTGTTCATGCGCTGGGAGGGGGCGGGCGCATGAGAGATGCGTTGGCTGATAGTGCGGTGGCTCGTGGTTTGCATCGCGCCCCCTCTCTGACCTCGCTATGCGAGGCCGTCTCCCCCGCGAGGGGGGAGAGGGGAAAGCTGGGTAGTTGTATGAACCAGAAAATCCAACGCCACGGCATACTGGGAACAAGCTTTCAGAAGCCGAGCACCTTTCGCTGGCATCTGTCTCCCCCCTCGCGGGGGAGATGGCCCTGCTCAGCAGGGTCAAAGGGGGGGCGCGATCATTGACAAAACCTATGAACCGCGCCTTCCCAGTCCTAACAGTTCTCCTTGTCATCTTCGCGTTTTGGTACGCGATGGTGGTTGTGATGAATGCGCCGTTCGTGCGCGATCAGGCGGAACGAGCGGGGCAACCGGCGCCGACACTCTCACAACTCATTCCCATCACCATGGCGCAGGATCGACCGGTTCTGCCCGCACCACATCAGGTGGTGGCCGAGATTTGGAAAACCACAGGCGCAATGGTTCAAAAGGGTCGGCCGTTTTCCAAACGGTCCCTGATTTACCACGGCTGGATTACGCTGTCTGCAACCCTCCTCGGCTTTTTGATCGGGACGGCGCTCGGCATCGCCCTTGCTGTGGGCATTGTGCATAACCGGGCCATGAACAAATCCGTCATGCCATGGGTCATCACATCGCAAACCATACCGATCCTCGCCATCGCGCCCATGATCATCGTGGTGCTGAATGCCGTGGGTATTTCCGGGCTTTTGCCCAAGGCTCTTATCTCGACTTATCTGTCGTTCTTTCCGGTAGTCGTGGGTATGGTGAAGGGGCTGCGGGCACCGGACCGGGCCCAAATGGACCTCATGCACACCTATAGTGCGTCCACTGCACAGACGTTTTGGAAATTGCGCTGGCCATCCTCCATGCCGTATTTGTTTACGTCGCTCAAAATTGCCATCGCCGCATCATTGGTGGGAGCGATTGTTGGTGAGATGCCAACCGGTGCCGTGGCGGGGCTTGGAGCGCGCCTTCTGGCAGGCTCCTATTACGGACAGACGATCCAGATCTGGTCCGCGCTCTTCGTGGCGGCCGCTTTGGCGGCAGTGCTGGTTGCGCTGGTAGGGCTGGCGCACAGCTATGTTCTGCGGCGCATGGGGGAGAAGCCGGCATGATTGGTTTGCTTGAGTTAATGTCCCGCCCTCCCTCCAACGCGAAGCATTGCCTATGATGCTCGTTGTTCTTTCCATTGTGTTTTGGCTTGCCATGTGGTGGCTGAACCATCGACTCGCGGCCATCGACACGGGTCAAAACTCGGTCCTGCGCTGGTCCATCGATCTTGGCGTGCCGTTGATTTTCGGGATCACATTACTGGTGCTTTGGGAAGGCATCACCAGAGGACTTGAAGTGCCGCGCGTTTTGCTGCCGCCGCCCTCCATGATTTGGGAGCGGATCCTCAACTCCACCCACATCTTATGGGCGGATTTTCAGCAGACCTTTTTGAAGGCCGTTTTGGCGGGCTACGTTTTGGGTTGCGGATCCGGATTTTTGGTGGCGCTGGCGATTGATCGCTCACCGTTTCTGAAGGCAGGGTTGTTGCCCTTGGGCAATTTCGTGTCCGCACTGCCCATCATCGGCGTCGCGCCCATCATGGTTATGTGGTTCGGGTTTGACTGGCAGTCCAAAGCCGCCGTCGTGGTTATCATGACCTTCTTCCCCATGTTGGTGAACACGGTCCAGGGCTTGGCGGCATCCGACAGCATGCAACGCGATCTCATGCACACCTACGGCAGTTCATGGTTTCAAAGTCTCGTGAAACTGCGCCTGCCTGCGGCGATGCCGTTTATTTTCAACGCACTAAAAATCAATTCCACCCTTGCGCTGATAGGCGCAATCGTGGCTGAATTCTTCGGCACACCCACCGTCGGCATGGGCTTTCGTATCTCAACGGAAGTCGGGAGGATGAATGTGGATATGGTGTGGGCTGAGATAGCGGTGGCCGCTTTGGCGGGCTCCGCATTTTACGGCGGTTTGGCGCTTTTAGAGCGTCGTGCCGCCTTCTGGCATCCTTCTGTGCGCGGCGATCGTGCCTGAGCGCAGCAAGGCTTGGTTCAACAGGGAGACCACAGCATGAAGAAGATTAAACTTGCACTGGCAGCCGGTGCCTTGTCGCTTGCGGCAGTAGCGTCAGCCACCACCGCGTGGGCGGCAGACAAGGTGACGTTACAGCTAAAGTGGGTCACGCAGGCTCAGTTTGCCGGTTACTACGTTGCTAAAGACAAAGGCTTCTACACCGAAGAAAATCTCGACGTGGAGATCAAACCCGGCGGGCCGGACATCGCACCTCCACAGGTCATCGCCGGCGGCGGGGCTGACGTCGTTGTTGACTGGATGCCATCCGCGCTTGCAACGCGCGAAAAGGGTGTGCCGCTCGTCAACATCGCACAGCCGTTCAAGTCATCCGGCATGATGCTGACCTGCCGCAAGGACAGTGGCATCACCACAACCGCAGACTTCAAAGGCAAAACACTGGGCGTTTGGTTCTTTGGCAACGAGTATCCGTTCCTGTCCTGGATGAGCCAGTTGGGCATTCCAACAGAAGGTGGTGATGCCGGTGTCACGGTTTTGAAGCAGGGCTTTAACGTGGACCCGATCCTGCAAAAGCAGGCCGCTTGCGTCTCCACCATGACGTATAACGAGTACTGGCAGATCATCGATGCGGGCCTGTCTGCCGACGATCTCATCACCTTCAAATATGAAGACGAGGGTGTGGCCACGCTGGAAGACGGTCTTTACGTCTTGGAAGACAAGCTGAAAGACCCGGCCTTTGCCGACAAGATGGTGCGTTTTGTGCGCGCTTCCATGAAGGGGTGGAAATACGCCGAAGCCAATCCGGATGAAGCCGCAGAAATCGTGCTTGAAAACGATGCATCCGGTGCTCAGACAGAAAAGCATCAGAAGCGTATGATGCGCGAAATCGCAAAACTGACCGCAGGTTCCAACGGTGCTTTGGTGGAAGCCGACTACCAGCGCACAGTGGACACACTGCTCAAGGGCGGTTCTGACCCCGTGATCTCGAAAGCGCCCGAAGGTGCTTGGACCAGCGCTATCACAGATAAAGCTCTGTAAGCTTCTCTCACAGTCGCAGACTACAAAGGGCGGTCCCGAACGGACCGCCCTTTTTTATTTTGGTAGGACAGGCCGTTTGGAAGTGAACTGTTTACGCAGCAATCTTGATTGGATGAGACGGAAAGTGCGCCACTTGTCACGGGTCGTATGATCGTCAACAACAGACGGTAATTGCACGGGCTTCCGGCCCACACATCGTGAAAACGGCCACACCCCATGAGCGACGAAACCGACCACAGCGTTGATACCCATTTGGCCACGCCAGCACTGCGATATCATGCTTTGCCACGACCGGGGAAACTGGAAGTGCGGCCCACCAAGCCGCTGGCCAATCCGCGCGATCTGACACTGGCCTATTCCCCCGGCGTGGCGGAAGCCAGTATGGCCATCGACAAAGACCCGCTCATGGCGAGCCGCTACACGGCGCGGGGCAATCTGGTGGCGGTCGTCACCAACGGGTCCGCCGCGCTCGGTCTGGGTAACATCGGTCCTCTGGCTTCCAAACCCATCATGGAAGGCAAGGCGGTTCTGTTTAAGCAGTTCGCCCATATCGACTGTTTCGATATCGAGTTAGCCGAAAGCGATCCGGTAAAATTTGCCGAACATGTGATCGCCATGGAACCGACTTTCGGCGCGATCAATCTGGAAGACATCAAAGCACCCGATTGCTTCATTGTTGAAAAAATCTGCCGCGAGCGGATGAATATTCCGGTGTTTCATGACGACCAACATGGGACAGCGATTGTCGTTGGGGCAGCTGCCACCAACGCGCTTTATCTGACCGAACGCAAATTTGAACGCTTGAAGGTTGTGTCCACCGGAGGCGGCGCGGCGGGCATTGCCTGTCTCAATATGCTGATGAAACTGGGCGTGAAGCGCGAAAACATCTGGCTCTGCGATATTGAGGGTCTGGTCTATGAGGGCCGCGAAAAAGACGTGACACCGCAAAAGGCGGAATTTGCGCAGGCAACCGACAAACGCACTTTGGACGATGTCATTGAGGGCGCCGATTTGTTTTTGGGCCTTTCGGGACCCGGCGTCTTGAAGCAAGCGATGGTGAAAAAGATGGCTTCGCAACCCATTGTCTTTGCGCTCGCCAACCCGACACCTGAAATCATGCCCGAAGACATCCGCGCAGTGGCACCCGATGCCCTCATCGCCACGGGTCGGTCGGACTATCCCAATCAGGTCAATAATGTCCTGTGCTTCCCGTTCATCTTCCGGGGCGCACTCGACGTGGGGGCGACGGAAATCAATGACGCCATGCAGGTCGCCTGCGTGGACGGCATCGCCCAACTGGCGCGCAAAACGTCTTCGGCTGAAACCGCTGAAGTCTATGGCGACGAGACTCTTACCTTTGGTGCGGACTATTTGATTCCCAAGCCGTTTGACGCTCGCCTGTTGGCGGTGGTGGCGGGGGCCGTGGCGAAGGCTGGTATGGATACAGGTGTTGCACAAAATCCGCTGCCGGATTTTGAAGCCTATATCGATGGGCTCAATGCATCGGTTTACCGCTCTTCCATGATTATGCGCCCGGTGTTTGAGAACGCCATGCTGCAGAAACGCCGTATCGTCTTTGCCGAGGGGGAGGATGAACGCGTCTTGCGCGCCGCCATCGCCATGCTGGAAGAGACCGTGGACACGCCGGTCCTGATCGGTCGGCCTGAGGTGATTGAAAGCCGGGCCAAACGCTATGGGTTGACGCCCGAACTGGTAGCGAAATTCGAGATTGTAAATCCGGAAGCGGACGTTCGTTATCGCGAATACTGGGAAACCTACCACTCGATGATGAAACGGCAGGGCATCTCACCCACGCTGGCGCAAGCCATCGTGCGCACCAACACGACGGTGATCGCCGCAATTATGGTGCATTTGGGCCAAGCCGACAGCATGATTTGCGGCACGTTTGGCAACTATCTGTGGCACATGAATTATGTGGAGCAGATGCTCAGCGCCAAAGACCTGCAACCCATTGGGGCGCTGTCGTTGCTGATCTTGGATTCCGGCCCGTTGTTTGTGGCTGACACCCATGTGAACCCGGAACCCACACCAGACCAAATCGCAGACGCTGTGATCGCCACCGCACGCCACGTACGACGCTTTGGAGTGGAGCCAAAGATCGCGCTTTGTTCGAACTCACAGTTTGGGACGCTCAACACCGAGAGCGCACGGCGGATGAGGGCTGCACTAGAGATTCTTGACGCCCGGCATCTTGACTTCATCTACGAGGGTGAGATGCCGGTGGACGCCGCGCTGGACCCGGAAATTCGCGAACGCCTGCTGCCCTCGAGCCGGATGGAAGGGCCTGCAAACGCATTCGTCTTCTCCAATGCGGAAACGGCCGGTGGTGTCAAAAACTCGCTCAAGTCGCTGTCAGGCGGCATCGAAGTGGGTCCGATCCTAATGGGTATGGGAAACCGGGCTCATATCGTCACACCGTCTATCACCGTACGCGGCCTGATCAACGTGGCCGCACTGGCGGGCACTCCCGTGCATGTTTACGCATAGCCGGGAGCTTTGCCTTGCCGGGACCAACGGGACCTATTGCAATGTCAGCGTTACGCCTTGGGCGTTTTTGAATTTGCCATTGCCCAAATCGGTGAGCTGACCGCAACGGCTGCCCTTACGGGGGCCGCTCGTCATTGTGGTGCAGACCTGATCACCTGAAAAAACCCACGTACCCGCACCGGAGCCGATAGGGGCCTTCATGGAGACAGTGCCATCGGCTTCAAACCGCATGCGGATTGTCATGCCCATACGCTTAGTCACCAAGGTATTGCCGACAATGCGTTGCTGAAAAGCCTCGTTGGTGAGCGGTCCGGCGTAGGCGGCAGTACCGATCTGGGCGGAGTAGGAAGCTGCGGCAATACAAACAAGCGCGGCGACCTTCTTAAATTGAGTGTGCATCTTGATTTGATCCTTTCTTGAGGCAAGCCAACCCCAAAAGCCTCGTGCCAGAACCAATCTGGATTGGCAGCTTAATTCTTCGACAGGTTTTTGCGCGGCAGGACCTTCACTCCCGGTCGACCCGTCCACGCAGTTTTTTGACGGAGCCGCGTTTCACTTTGCTGTCCACCCTTTTGCGGCGGGCAGAGAGGCTGGGTTTGGTCGGGCGGCGCTTGGCCGGAGGCGGTTTGGCGGCTTCCGCCAAAAGCGCCACGAGGCGTGCCCGTGCGTCTGCGCGGTTCTTGTCCTGACTGCGATAGGAAGTTGCTTGGATCAAAATCTCACCGTCCGCAGTGAGTTTCGAACCAGCCAGTTTTTCCGCATTTTCAATGACACGGACAGGCAAATCATCGGCCAAGCGCGGCGCATAGCGTAGCTGCACACCGGTTGAAAGCTTGTTGACATTCTGCCCCCCAGGACCGCCGGAATGGATGAACTTTTCCGAAATCTGCGACGCACGGATGGACAGGTTGGACGTTATGGAAATGCGGTCCTCAGCCATGGGTGTCACCAATCGCAATGGGTGTTTGACAAAGCGTGCCAATGGCTGAAATTAAAGCCATTCGCGGGAGGAATACCATGACCAAGACACGAAAAGACAAGTCCGAATTGCGTTCCAAATTATGGTTCGCGAATCCGGACGATATCGACATGACGGCGCTTTACATCGAGCGTTACATGAATTGGGGCATCACTCGCGAAGAACTTCAGTCCGGCAAGCCAATCATCGGTATCGCGCAGACCGGCTCCGATCTGTCGCCGTGCAACCGTCATCATATCATTTTGGCGGAGCGCGTGCGTGAGGGCATCCGTGAAGCGGGCGGCATCGCGTTTGAATTTCCGGTCCATCCCATCCAAGAAACCGGCAAACGCCCGACTGCCAATCTGGACCGCAATCTCGCCTATCTAGGCCTGGTGGAAACCTTGTTTGGCTATCCTATCGATGGTGTGGTTTTGACCATCGGCTGTGACAAGACCACGCCTGCCATGTTGATGGCAGCCGCTACCGCCAACATTCCCGCCATCGCCCTATCAGTCGGACCGATGTTGAACGGCTGGTATAAAGGGCAGCGTACGGGTTCCGGCACCATCAAATGGCACGCCAAAAAGGAATTGTCTGCGGGCAACCTGTCCTACGAGGAATACACCGATATCGTGGCCTCGTCCGCGCCATCACCGGGCTATTGCAACACGATGGGCACGGCCACCACCATGAACTCCTTGGCCGAAGCCTTGGGCATGTCACTTGCGGGATCGGCGGCCATACCAGCGGTCCACAAAGAGCGGGCCAACATGGCCTACTACACGGGAAAACGGATTGTGGACATGGTGTGGGAGGACGTGAAACCGTCCGACATCATGACCCGCGAGGCGTTTGAAAACGCCATCGTCGTCAATTCGGCCATCGGCGGGTCAACCAATGCCCCCATCCACCTGAAGGCCATCGCCAACCATCTTGGCGTGCAGCTCGACAACCAAGACTGGGAGGATCTGGGTTGGGACATCCCGCTGCTGCTCAACCTGCAACCGGCGGGGGAGTATCTTGGCGAAGATTATCACCACGCGGGCGGTGTGCCATCCGTGGTGCATGAGCTGATGGAAAACAGCAAAATGCCCAATCCGGACGCCATGACGGTGAACGGGAAAACCATCGGCGAGAATTGCATGGGCAAAGAGACACTGGACCGCAATGTGATCTGGCCGTTCGACAAGCCGATGATGGAGAAGGCGGGCTTTCTCAACCTCAAAGGCAATCTGTTTGAGACCGCGATCATGAAATCATCGGTCATCAGCGAAGAGTTCCGTGAACGTTACCTCTCAAATCCCGACGACCTCAACGCCTTTGAAGGCAAGGCCGTGGTGTTTGACGGGCGGGAGGACTATCACGCCCGCATCGATGACGAGAGCCTCAACATCGATGAATACACGCTGCTGTTCATTCGTGGCGCGGGCCCCATCGGCTATCCTGGCGGCGCCGAGGTGGTGAACATGCAACCGCCTGCCGCCCTGTTGAAACGTGGTATCACCTCCCTGCCCTGCATTGGCGATGGCCGTCAGTCCGGCACGTCCGGTTCGCCTTCCATCCTCAACGCATCACCCGAAGCGGCGGTGGGGGGAGGCTTGGCCTTGATCGAAACCGGCGACCGGGTGCGCATCGATCTCAACACACGCGAGGCCAATATTTTGGTTACAGACGACGTGCTTGCGGAGCGCCGCGCTGCTGTACAGGCGAAACTCAACGATGCCGCCAATGGCGGGCGGTTGGACTATGTGCCCGACCACCAGACGCCTTGGCAGGAAATCCAACGCGGCATGGTGGATCAATTCCAAGAGGGCATGGTGCTCAAACCGGCGGTGAAATATCGCGACGTGGCGAAGATCGTGCCGCGGGACAATCATTAGAGCCCGATTCTAATTTTGCGCTGATCTACAAATGAGAGGCTTTTTGGTATGCCGGATTGACCGCTCGCGGCTTACAGCGGTGAGCGGGCGTTTTCGGTTACCAGATGGCAGGCAACTTTGTGGCCGTTGCCGACGTCGCGCAAAGGCGGCTGGACCTCTTCGCATTGCTTTTGCGCCACCGGGCACCGGTTGGCAAAGCGGCAGCCGGCTGGGGGATTGATCGGGTCAGGCGGGTCGCCGGGAATGAGAATGCGCTTCATCTTGGCGCGGCGCTTGCGGTCCACCGATGGCACAGCGGACAGCAGCGCGGATGTGTAAGGGTGAAGCGGGTTGTTGAACAGCGAGAGGCGATCCGCCTGTTCCACGATTTTGCCCATGTACATCACAGCGATCGAATCGCACATGTGCTGCACGACACCCAGATCGTGAGAGATGAACAGGTAGGTCAAGCCCAAGTCTTTTTGCAGCCGTCGTAACAAATTCAAAATCTGCGCTTGGACGGCAACGTCGAGGGCGGAGACCGGTTCATCGCAGATGATCAAATCAGGGCTGGTGGCCAATGCCCGGGCGATACCGATACGCTGGCGCTGGCCCCCGGAAAACTGGTGCGGGAACAGGCGCTGCTGTTCGGGGCGCAGGCCAACGGCCTTGAACAAGTCATCCACAATCTGCTGCCGCTCACTCTCCGGGGCCGTGTTCAAACTGTCGATGGGTTCGCGCACGATGGCTTCCGCCCGCAGGCGCGGATTGAGGCTGGCGTAAGGGTCTTGGAAAATCAGTTGGACACGGGCACGGGCTCGCCGCAGCGCCTCATCCTCCAGTGTCAGAAAATCCGCATCCCCCAATTCGACTTTGCCTTGGTGAGCGGCCACTAAACGCGCGACGGCCAGCGCGGCTGTGGTCTTACCGGAGCCAGATTCTCCCACGATGGCCAAGGTCTCGCCTTTGGGCACGGAAAACGAAACATCATCAACGGCGTAAAGCCAGCCTTTTTTACCGAAGATGCCGCCCCGCTTAACCGGGAAGCGCACGGACAGATTTTCGACGTTGAGCAGTGTTTTGGCCATCACACGTCCCCCGCAAACCAGCAGGCGGAGATTTGTTCATGTTTGAACGCCATCTCGGGCGGACGGGCTGTGCGGCATTTGTCTTGTGCCATGGCGCAGCGTGACACGAAGAGGCAAGCGTCGCGACCAAACTCTTTTAAGCCCGGGACGATGCCCCGCACTTCGGTGAGTTCGGGCCGATCCTCGGTCAGATTGGCCATCAGATGCGGCACGCAGGAAATGAGGCCTTTGGTATAAGGATGTCGTGGGTGCTCGATCACCGTATCAACCGGACCTTCCTCTGCCTTGCGCCCGGCATACATAACGATCATTTTCTCGGCCATTTCGGCCACCGCGCCCATGTCATGGGTGATAAGAATGATCGCAGTGCCGGTTTCGCGTCCGAGGTCGCGTAGTAGATCGAAGATTTGGGCCTGTACGGTCACGTCCAGTGCGGTAGTGGGCTCGTCCGCGATCAGAATTTTGGGTTGGCAGGCCAACGCAATCGCGATCATGACCCGTTGACGCTGACCGCCGGACAGTTGGTGAGGATAGTCGTTCACCCGCGCCTTGGGATTTGGAATGCGGACGGCGTCCAGCAAGTCCACCGCCTTGTTGTGGGCAGCGGCTTTTCCGAGGTTTTGGTGACGGCGCAGCACCTCGGCGATCTGCTCCCCGATTGTGTAAAGCGGATTGAGCGATGTCATGGGCTCTTGGAAAATCATCGATATTTCATTGCCGCGAATTTCCCGCAGCCGGGCGTCGCTCGCCGTGGTGAGGTCCTCTCCATTAAACTTGATTGACCCCGCTGCAACGCGACCCACATCGGGCAAGAGGCCCATGAGAGCCAGCGCTGTCATGGATTTTCCGCACCCGGATTCACCCACGAAGGAGAGCGTTTCACCTTCACCCAGTTCCAAAGACAGATCGTCGATCACCGGGGCCACAGCACCCCGCAATGACAGTTCGATGCGCAGGTTTTCAACCTTGAGCAGCGGCACCATCAGCGTTGTCTCAGCTTCGGATTGAGGGCGTCGTTAAGACCATCCCCGACCAGAGAGATTGCCAAAACCGTTACAAAGATGGCGAGGCCCGGGACCGTGACCGTGTAGCTGGCATCGAGAATATACTCGCGATTAGAACCGATGATCTGGCCCCATGAAACGACGTTTGGGTCTGTGAGGCCGAGGAAAGAAAGGCCCGCTTCAAACAGAATGGCGGAAACCACCATCAACGCGGCTTGCACGATGATGGGTGGCAGCGCATTGGGCAGGATCACCGAAAAGATAAGTTTGGCGTTGGACGTGCCGGAGGCGCGGGCAGCCATCACATATTCCAGTTCGCGAATGCGCATGAACTCCGCCCGTGTGATGCGCGCCACGGCAGGCCATGAGACCAGTCCGATCGCAAGCGTGATCATGGGCAGGCTCGCGCCAAACAACGCCACGATAACCATGGAAAAAAGGAGTGTCGGCAGGACCTGAAAGAACTCCGTGATGCGCATCAGCACCTCTTCCACCCAACCACGATAAAAACCGGCGAGCGCGCCAACCGTAATGCCGATGAATACGGTCAAGAAAGCTGCGGACAAGCCGATAGCAATGGACACGCGGGCACCGTGGATGAGCATGGATAGCAAATCGCGACCGAGATAATCCGTGCCCAGCAAGAACCCTTCCTGTCCGGGTTCCGAAAACGGCGCCCACACCATGTCAAAGGGGTCCCCGGGATAAACGAAAGGGCCGATCAACCCGGCCAGCACGATGATGACGAGCATGATCAATCCTGCAACCGCAGAATGGTTTTTGCAGAACATCTCAAAGGCTTCGGAGAAAGGTGAGCGGGCTTTTTCGACCGGCTCTTCGGCCAGTGGTTTTGGCTCCGTATCGACGCTCATGCCTTGCTCCCCACGCGCGGATCGACCAGCCGCAGCGCCAAATCCGTGAGCAAGTTACCAACGATCACCACCAGAGCGGAGAAGAACAAGATGCCCAGAATCGTTGGAGTGTCGCGGGCTATGATGGACTGCAAAGCCAGCGTCCCAAGCCCGGGCCAAGAAAAGACGGCCTCCACCAAAACAGCGCCGGAGACCACAGCGGAAAACTGTAGGCCGGCCAGTGTGATGACGGGGGAGAGGGAATTCTTGAGCGCGTGCTTCAACACAACTTCGCGCTCGGACAGGCCCTTGGCCTTGGCGGTGCGAATGTAGTCCGAGCCCAAAACTTCCAGCATGGAGGCCCGGCACAGGCGCGAATAGAGTGCCAGAAAAATTGAGGCCAAAGTGATTGTGGGCAGTGTCATGTGCCGGGCGACGCTGAGCGTTTGGGCAAACCAACCCTCCGCCGTTACATCCATCATACCGGCCACAGGGAAGATAGGAACTTTGAGCG
>JBCBYZ010000168.1:0-5417 GCA_039815595.1 Pseudomonadota bacterium
CCACGTCCGCAACGACCCTGCGCTGAACGCGCTTCAAGGCAGCCCGGTTGCGGCCCAAGTAGTCGGCCTTGGCCAGATACCCTGCCCGGCTGAGCGCCTGTGTGGACGTAACCAACAATTGGGCCAAACGCACCGACGCTTCATAACGGTCGCACTGCAACTGCGCCAATTCGATTTTCATGCGCGCACGGCGCAGGTCCAGCACATCATAACCAAGGCTCAAGCCGCCCTTGCCGTCCTGATCCAGAGTGGCGGAGAGGGTCGCAGACCGCAACATGGTGGCATCCAGACCGGCTTCGGCCAGAATCTGCCGACAGCGGGCAGACCGTTCCTGACCCACGGATCCGGTGGTGGCTTTTTGGTCCAAAAACTTGCCGTAGTCGGAGACACCGGAGACATCGATGGTTTGCTTGCTGACTTTAAGCGGCTTTGGAAAGTTCGCCGGTTTCAGCGCGGCCATATTGGTGTCATCACCCACGACAGATGGCTTGGGCAGAGCAGCCCTCTTCACAGCTACGGTTTTTACCTTGGCGGTTGATGCGTGCGTGCCAGACGTCTTCAAACCGGCATTGAGATCACTGGCAGCCAGTTTGCAGCCTTGAAGGGTCAGCGCAGCTCCAAACACGCAGGCCAGCCATGGCAAATGTGATGATCGTCTCAACATGGTTTGGTTCCAACGCAATACTAGAAAAACAGTGGCGCACGTCCCACGTGCATCAATTCGTTCGTGACGGACTTGGCGTGATCGAATTCCGCTTCAACAAATGTCCCACGCAACGGCTTGCCAAACAGCGGGTGAACGGCCGTGGTTTCACCTTTGATTTCAGGTCCAACGGTGCCGACCCGGCGGCAGACCACAATGGAGCCCACACAGGCGTAGAGCGGATCACCTTGCGTGAAGCGGTCTGAATTGGTGTAAGGCACAAACAGCACCATCACCGGCTTGTCCAAGGCACGCGCCGCGGGTGTTTTGCGCAAAGACGCGAGGTTGTTGGAAACGACCTCACGGGAGTTTTCCAACTGCTCCCCACGCTCATTAGACGCCGAAAGACGCTTCTGAGCGCCTGAAATCTGGGTCTTGGCTTCGATAACCTCCCGCGCCAAATGCGCAAGATCGGACCCCGCCGATGTGATGACAGTCACTTCGGGTTTCGGAATTTCATCCAACAAGGACAGAAGGAACTCGACCCGCCGATCAACCTTCTGCAACTCGAGTTGCTTTTGCGAAACCTCGTTTTGTACCGTCGCCATGCGGTGCAGGGTTTCGAGCACAGCCAGTGTGCCACTATTCAACGCTTTCTTAGTTATCAGGCGTTTGGCGTAGGCTTCGCTCAGAGTGCCGGCAAAGCCGCCCTCACCGTTCACCGCATTGAAGTCTTGGATGACCTTTTTCAGCCGCGCGATGTGTTCCTGAATCTCCAGACGGGCGCTTTCCTGCAGAAGCAATTCTTCTTCTACGGTCCGTTTGGTAAGGGTAAGCCGCAATTGGCCATCCCGCTCATCGCGAGACGCTTGGGCTTGGTCAACGCTGTTGACGGTCAAGTCTTGCTTGATCTGGTTAAGACGCACCTGCAGCGAGGACAGATCGCGCTCGGTTTTCTCCACCAACGCGTGTCCGCGCGACAGTTCAAACGGCAACGACCAAGAGGACGATGACATGAAAAACACGATCATCGCACCGTAGGTCACAAAGGTCAGGAACAGCGCGGTCAGCACCACAATGGCGAGCTTTTTGTACAGGAAGTTCGCCAACGGCACGAACCGTTGCCAGACCTGCTGATCTGCCTCTTGCGCCAGTGCCAGGGAGGATTCAAAGCCCTTTGTCACGGCAGACTTTTGTGCGTGTTCGGCTGGAACGTCAGACGCTTTTGCAGTCGGCTCGTGCTGCAGTGCAGATGGCTCTACGGCTGTCTTCTGTGCAGGATTAGCCGCGGCATCGGTCGTATCGGCACCCAGTGCATTGCGCGGTTGCGAGCGCTTTACCTGAATGAAATCGCCCTCTTGGGGCCTTGCCGGTGCAGCCTCCACAATGGTGGTGATCATGTCCAAGGGCGCGACCGGCGCGATCATCACCTTGGAAACACCAGGCATGGTTTGAAACTGTTCGGCCTTGCTCGGTTGAGCCAGCACCACGAGAGAAGCGGTGACGTTGGCAGCTGCCAGCGGGACAACGTGCAGCGGGCTGCCGTCGCTCTCATGGCGCATGTCCACCATGATGCAATCGAAAGCGCGGGTTTCCGCCTGCATCAAAGCAACCGTCAAAGCATCAGTGACATTGGCCACGTGATCGCAGCGAACAATCTCAT
Organism: Pseudomonadota bacterium; assembly: GCA_039815595.1. Lineage (GTDB taxonomy): Bacteria > Pseudomonadota > Alphaproteobacteria > Rhizobiales > Rhizobiaceae > Pseudahrensia. The sequence continues at coordinate 2,307 of JBCBYZ010000168.1, forward strand.
CGCGCCGCTTAAAAATGGCATGGGTGCCAGCGAGTTCAGGCCCCACAAACAACACATGCACCGGCGCTTCATGCGCCCGTGTGAAGTCCGCCTCCTGCCCCGAATCTTGACCGGACGCTTGTGCTGCTTGGTTGGTGTGGAGGGCTTCGCTCACGCTGCACCTCCCCGCAAAGCGCCTTGGGCTGCTTGGTCCGCATAAGCGTGTTCAACGGCTTCGCCGCCAAGGGCCGCCATGTCGATGTCTGCCGCATTGCCGATACCGGCATTGTCAGACTTAGCGCCCCCGCGCGTTTCCCACGACGTGGTGCCCAGGGTGAACATGCCAAGCGGCGTCATGGTGAGGTAAACCACCGGAAAGACAGCCGCCATGACCAGAAACCACAAGCCATTGGCTTGGGCGAATTTTGGCAATGTGTGCTTGTTGAACTCGTAGCAGACCGCAAAAACGGTCACGAGCAGCGCGTGCCAAAGCATAGGCAGCACGAATTGCAGTTCCAAACACTTCACCAGCAGGAAGATGGGGTAGAAGAACAGCAAAGTTCCCATCGACAGATAGTGGATGAGCACGAACAGATTGAACTTATAAAGGTGCGGAATTGCCGTCAGCAGATCGATCATGTTCGACCTGCGCCAACGCAATTGCTGATTGAGATAAGCCCCCATATGCGTGGGCGCTTTGGTGAAGCAGCGAGCCGAGAAGCATAGCCTTGTCTTATAACCGCGCTCCACAATCTTGCGCGTCAAGAAACGGTCTTCGCCATATTTGACTTCATCGCCCAGAAACGTGCGGCTTTCCACGTCCTTGTCGACAGCAATCATCGCCTCACGCTTATAGAGCGTCAGGCAGCCGGACAGGCACATGACGTGGCTATAAGCGTTTTCCACGTTTTTGAGGAACTGGTAGCCGATCCAGTATTTGACCGCCTGCATGCGGGTCAGCCAGGTCTCGTCGGCGTTGGACACAAACACGCAACCACCAACCGCATCGCACCCGGTGGAATACATGTGGCGGGTCAACTCCCGCACGACATTGGAATCCACGATGACATCGCTGTCGACGGACATGACGAGGTCCGTGTGAATATCGAGCACGGCGTTTTTAATGCCCAACCGCTTGCCCATATTGTGGGTGTTTTGGATGAGCTTCATCCAGGGATAGCGACGGCAGGCCTCTTGAAGGTGTTCATAGGTGTCATCGGTGGAGACATCATCCACAAACACGATCTGCAGTTTATCACGCGGGTAATCGAGCGCGGCAAACGAAGCAGCGGTTTGCAACACGCTCTCGCCTTCGCAAAACACCGGAACGATAATAGCAACGCTTGGCCATTCCGGCGGATCAATGTTGAAATCAATTTCGGTGCGCCGGTCCGCCACGCGCAGCAGTGAGCCAAACACGTACCGATTCGTAAAAACGATCAGCACGAGCAGCCCAAACAGCCATTCGATGGTGGTGATTGCCAGCATGCACTTTCCCTGCAACGCCTCAACGGAGACGCTTTCCAAGCCAGGGACAGTGCTTTTCGCTTGTTGTATCGCGCCGCCCCAGCACGCCCCTACATAGAAGGGGCACGAGTCATTGCCGGGTTAACGCAGGTCACTCAATCCACTTTGAGAGACTAAAATTACCGGATATTTACCCTGATCTTTCTAGCACAGTTAACAGCCGCTAAAGCCCGTTCGATGCTCTAAGGGACGCTTAACCATCAGCGCGTCTTTCGCCGATCGATACAACCCAACACACGTTTCTGTAACCGCTAGAGCCTTAGCTGCCCGCACCAAAAGACGATTTCTTGGCAGGGGCGAACTATGATTATTGGCACACAAAAAGTGGCAGAGATGCTGCGCGTTGGGCGCATTGAAGACAACGAGGTGGAGATAACCACCGACAGCGATTGGGAAAAAGCGGCCAAGCCCCGCCTGATGCCAACGGACCCCGCACCACTTCCAGACCCGGATACATGCCGTGTAGCCGTGGTTGGCTTGGGTTATGTCGGCCTGCCTCTGATTTGCGGTTTCTCACGCAACAGCCGCGCAATCGGCGTCGACATTGACGCCGCAAAAATCTCCGAACTCACCGAAGGAAAAGACCGAACCGGCGAGGTTACGGACGACGAATTGCAGTCCGCTGACGCCCTGTTCACAACAGATGCTGCGGCCCTCAAAGACGCTGACGCGATCCTCATTTGCGTGCCCACACCGGTCAACAGCCGCAACCGTCCGGACTACCGTCCGCTCTTGGCGGCCTCAAAATCCATCGCCGCCAACATGAAGCGCGGGGCTGTTGTGGTTTATGAATCCACGGTTGACCCGGGAACGACGGAAGACAAATGCTTGCCGATCCTGGAAAGCGCATCGGGCATGAAAGAGGGCTTCGACTTCTTCATCGGCTATTCGCCGGAGCGCATCAACCCAGCTGATCCAACCAGAAAATTGCCTGATATCAAGAAGATCGTCGCCGGGTCCACACCCGACGTGACAGACTTTATGGAACAAATGTACAGCCGTGTCGTGAAAGCCGGCCTGTTTCCAGCAGCCAGCATTCGCGTGGCAGAGGCGGCAAAAATTCTCGAAAACACCCAGCGTGACGTCAACATCGCCCTGATGAACGAGTTGATGGCGCTCTACGATAAAATGGACATTCGGGCGTCCGATGTGATTGCTGCTGCGAGTTCCAAATGGAACTTCCACCACTACCGCCCCGGCATGGTGGGGGGGCACTGCATTGCGGTAGACCCATACTATCTGGTGGATGCCGGTCGTCGTCATGGGTTGTCCATGGAACTGGTGGCAGCAGGTCGCAGCGTGAACGAACAAACACCGTTCTTCATCGCCGAAAAGCTTGAACAATGCTTTGAAGCAAAAGGTGACAGCATCTCCGGCAAACGCGTTTTGGTGCTCGGTCGATCGTTCAAGGAGGATTGCCCCGACACCCGCAACTCCAAAACGTTCAAAATGATGGACTATTTGTGGGCGCAAGGGGCGGACGTGTATAACTACGATCCGGTGGCTGAAGATGACCATTTCGAAGGGGGGCGTGGCACAACCATCATTGATGATCCGCTGGACGGTCAAGCCTACCATGCGGTCGTGGTGACGCTTGGCCACTCG
>JBCBYZ010000013.1:0-37754 GCA_039815595.1 Pseudomonadota bacterium
GCAAAAACCGTCAATCGCTCTGCCGCCATGACTTGCAATTGCAAGGACGCGAGCAAAGCAATCAAACCAAAAAAACGCATCCGATCCATCACCACAGCCTAGCCAACCGGATCGGCCTCATCCTGCCTTAAGTTGCACCGCTTTGCTGGCGAGCTCTGAAATGCCATCCCAATCGCCAGCCGTAATCAGATCACCCGGAGCGACCCATGAGCCTCCCACGCAGGCCACATTTGGCAGGGCCAGATAGTCTGGCGCTTTTTGCGCATTCAAACCGCCCGTGGGGCAAAATGTGATGGTGGGCAAGACCGGTGCAATGGATTTCAAATAAGCCGCGCCTCCTGCCTGCTCGGCGGGGAAGAATTTGAGATGTTCATATCCCTCCGCCAACATCCCCATCGCTTCGCTGGGCGTGGCAATGCCAGGCAAAAGTGGAATGTCTGTCTTCGCGGCTGCTTCGATCAGTTCCTGAGTAGAACCGGGAGAGACGAAAAACTGTGAACCGGCCTCAAGACAATCGCTCAAGAGTTGTCGATTGAGAACGGTACCCGCGCCCACAATTGCGCCAGGAACGTGTTTCCCAACGGCCGCGATGCACTCGAGCGCAGCGTCAGACCGTAGTGTAATCTCAATCATTGGTAACCCGCCTGCCACCAAGGCGCGGGACGTGTTGACCGCATCGTCCACATTTTCAAACCGCAACACCGGGATAACCGGTGCAAGTTCCATCATTTCGCGGATGCGTTGTTGCTTTGACTTCATTTGGTAGGCTTTTCCACCATTTGCCGCTTTGGGCGGACGTTATGCGATGTTGCGGGAAATGCAATCCAAAGCCGCCCTTGCAACCTGCCCGGGGCTGATGGAAACCGGCTTCATCCGCGTGAATGAAAGACCGGTGGCAATCGAATCTTTGATGGGGGCGAAGGTCTTGGAAAAACGTCCTTTGAAACGGTGCAAAGGTTCTACGAGACTTGCGCCCAAGGGCAACAGCAAATCGCGCTCTTGCTGACCGATGATGCCATTGGCAACCAACAGATGATCGCGCTGGAACTGCCGGACGGTCCGATCTGTCACAAGCCCAAAAATGCCGTCGGCCACCAAAACATAGCCCGACCGATGCAGCGCTTTTTGCAAGCGGACAACCGCATCGCCGCGCGAACCGAACATTAAATCTCCGCCGGGAGCGACCTCATTGTCTGCATCTCGCTTGACCGCTGGAAGAGTGGGCACAGACAAGCGCTCGACCCATCGCAAATAAGCCGATTCCATTTTCAAGTCGTACTGATTTTTTGCGTAAGCTGGACCGTTATAACGACGCGCAAAAGCGGGCCAATCCTGCATACGCATTGTCTCCTGCAAACCGGCATGGGCAATAAAGCGCGCCATGAGTTTCACCTGCCCCGCCGCGCCACTTCGAGCCAATTCGACCAGCGCATCCGCGCTGCCAAAACCCAACCGCCGCCAATGGGCCCCCATCACCTGCCCGATGCCCCAAGAGCATGAGGACAGCGCCGCCACACGATTGATGGCGATAGCGCGGTCCAACATGGCCCATCGATCCGCCTGTTTGCGGGGATTGCGCACTTTCCCGGCCGTGGGACTGGCCAGCCCGGCCTTGCGAGCGTTGACACGATCGGCATCGTTCAACAGACGGTCAAAGTAATGGCCTTCAAATCGAATGAGAGGTTCAAACCGGCCTTTGACCCTCGCCCCAAGCCGTCCGCCGGATTCGACCTCCGCCACGGCCAACAAGGCCGCCTTCGGCACGCCGAGCCAGATGGCAATGCCATCAATTTCAGCAAGCGTAACATCGTCAAACATCCCAATCATTCCCTTCGCACTTCGGGCTAGGTACAGCCCAATCGCAAAAGAGAGTGTCATCCCCGCAACCGAACGGGGATAACTGAGAGCGCCAGTCACATGGTCAAGATGATCTTCGGAGCAGCCTTGCCGTTGTGGATGTCATGAAAACTCTGCGCACCCTCTGCGAGCGGGCGCAATTCAATCCAGTCACGATTACCGATCAAACCGCGTGTGAGCAGGTTGAGCGCGGCCGCAAAATCATACCGGCTGTAGCAATAAGTTCCTGCAAACGTGATTTCCTGCAAAGTGATGCGCCGGGTGTCCAAACCATCTGCACTGTCCTGCAGACCGATATGGACGATAGTGCCGCCGGGGACAGCCAGTTTTGAAGCTGCAGCACGCGTTGCCCCCATGCCCACCGCATCCATAACGATATCAACACTGCCTTCGTCCGGCTCTTGCGTGAACGGATCATAGGGCGTCGCCGTGGGGCAGGCCGCCTTGAGCACAGCCCTGCGCTTCTCATTGGGTTCAGCGATCCAAAGATCTTTGCAACCCTGATCGACGAGCAACAGCGCGGTCAAAACACCAATGGCCCCACCGCCCAAAACGACGCAACGGCTTTCAGAAAACGGCCGCCGCGCGGTCTTGCGCGCAATTTCCACCGCATGGACGCAAACGGCCAACGGTTCTGCCAGCGCTGCATCTGCGCTCGAAAGCGCGTCATCCAAAACGTAGAGATTGCGCTCTTCCGCCAGCGCTTGCTCGGCATAGGCACCGGGCAATTGCATACTCATCAAGCGTCGCTCGGGACAAAGATGGTCGTCACCCGCCAAGCAATGGCGACACACCCCGCAAGTGTGCAACGGGTTGATGGCAACCCGCTTGCCTGAATACGCACCGTTGCGTGGCACACCGACGGCCTCATGACCGAGGATCAAGGGCGGCACCCGCCGCGAATCATGACCGTGCCAGGCATGCATGTCCGACCCACAAATCCCGCAGTGGGAAATGTCGAGATGCACTTGGCTGTTGTCCGGGACCGGGTCGGGCGCATCCCGCAATTCCGATTCCATGGTGCCCGTGTAGAAAAGCGCCCGCATCAGATTACTCCTCTGCAGACAGGTCGAAATTCTCGCCGGGGAAGTATTTTGCAAGGCGCACATCGGACGTGCGCGCATGGCCCTCCATGCCTTCCAGGCGGGAAATGCGCGCGCTGGCGATGGACACGTCCCGCGAGGCTTCCCGCGTCGCCTGTTGCCACGTCACGATTTTGAGGAACTTATGCACCGAAAGACCGCCCGTATAACGCGCCGCGCCGGAGGTTGGCAGCACGTGGTTGGTGCCGGATGCCTTGTCGCCATAGGCCACCGTGGTTTCTTCGCCCAAGAACAGAGAGCCGTAGCACTTCAGACGATTGAGCCACCAATCGAGGTCTTCGGCCTGTACGGTAAGGTGTTCTGGTGCATAATCGTCGGAGGTTGCGGCCATCTCCTCACGGTCGGCGCAGAGGATCACTTCCGCATAATCGCGCCATGCAGCAGCGGCATTTTCCCGGTTGGTATCCGGCAACGTGGCGATCAAATCCGGAACGCGAGCCATAACGGTTTCCGCTAAATCACGATCATCGGTCACCAACCAGACGGGCGAGTTATACCCGTGCTCCGCCTGTCCAACGAGGTCTGCGGCGACAATTTCCGCGTCCGCTTTGCCGTCTGCGAGAATGAGGCTGTCTGTCGGGCCGGCAAACATATCGATGCCCACGCGGCCAAAGAGGATACGCTTGGCTTCTGCTACAAACTGATTGCCCGGTCCGGCCAAAACATCGGCTTCGGGCATGTTAAACAGGCCAAAAGCCATGGCCGCAACGCCCTGCACACCGCCCATGGCGATGATGTGGTCTGCGCCACAGAGGTCCGCAGTATAGATGATCGCCGGATGCACGCCCACACCGGGCCGGGGTGGAGAGCAAACGGACACGGTTTCAACACCTGCGACCCGTGCAGTGGTCGCCGTCATGATGGCCGACGCGATGTGGCTGTAGCGACCGCCCGGCACGTAACACCCGGCGGCTCGGACCGGAATGGCCTTTTGACCGGCGGTGAAACCCGGATTCAGTTCCATGTCAAAATCCGACAGGCTTTTCAGTTGGCCCTCGGCAAATCGCTTCACATTGTCATGGGCAAAGCGAATGTCGTCCTTCAGCTTTTGCGGCACCTTTGCGGACGCAGCCTCAATCTCCTCACGGGTGACGACAACGTTGCCATCATACTTGTCGAACTTTGCGGCATATTCACGGGCGGAAGCTTCACCACCCTTTTCGATGTCTTTGAGGATATTCTGGACGATGTCGCGCGTTTCCGCAGAATCCGTCTGCGAGGTGATGTCGGCTTTTTTTAGGTAGGTAACGGCCATTTACGGCTCCTGTTTTGAGGCAACTCTGGCGGGGCCTATTGGCCCCAACCGACATAGCTGAAGAAGTTCTGAGCACCCGCAGCCGACATATAGTCCGGCAGCCAGAGCACGAACCCGGGCATCACAAAGATGAAGATCAGACCGATCACCTGAATGACCATGAACTGCATCATGCCCAGATAGATGTCTTTCAAATCCCACTCCGGCACCACACCTTTGAGGAAATAGGCCGATAGCGCCACAGGCGGGCTGAGCCATGCCGTTTGCAGGTTAACCGCCACCAAAATCGCAAACCACGTCAGATTCACATCAAGTTCCACCAGAAGCGGCACCAATATCGGCACGATGATCAAAACAATCGGCACCCATTCTAAAGGCCAACCGAGCAGGAATATCAGCGCCATCACCAGAATCAGCGTGCCCGCAACCGATAGGTCAAGCGAGAGCAGAAGCTCGGTCAGGTACTTCGGCGTACCAAGGTTTGAGAACACCGCACCAAAAAAGTTGGATGCAGCCACGAGGAACATGATCAGGACAGAGATTTCCAGCGTCTTGATCAACGCGTCGTAGAACTTGCCCCAGGTGAGCTTACGGTAGGCCAAGGACAACAGGATCGCACCGAAAGCACCACAAGCGGCAGCCTCAGCGGGCGTTGCCCAACCCGCCAGAATGGAACCGAGCGCGAAGGCGATCAGCACCGTTGGCGGCACAAGACCCATGAAGAACTCGTACCAAAGGTCTGAGAAATAGAACCCACCAGGTTTTGCGTTCCGCGCCCATGTGTAAACGAGATACATGAAGCCCAACCAAGCGATCGGGATGATCAGGCCGCCAAACGGAATGAACGCCAATCCACCCGTCGCACCGGCGGTGATCAGGTAGAAGAAGGTCACCACCGAAGCCATGACGAGGATCACTTCAATCAGATAGTAGGGAGATGTATCCGGTTGCTCGTCTTCCGGCAGGATCGGTCCCAATGAGGGGTTAATCCAACAACGGCCAAGTGCGTAAATCATGTAGAGCGTTGCCAGCAAAATGCCGGGGATGATGGCTGCGCGGAACAGATCCGTTACCGGAATTTCCAGCACAGGCCCCATAACAATGAGCATGATGGAGGGCGGAATAAGAATGCCCAACGTGCCACCGGCGGTGATCGTACCAGCGGCCAATTTCACATCATAGCCGGATTTGTTCATGGTCTTGGCGGCCATAATGCCAAGAATGGTCACAGACGCACCCACAATACCGGTGGCAGCCGCAAAAATGGTGGAGACGAACAGTACCGCAATGTAGAGCGCGCCACGCGTGCGCGACATCATCAATTGCACCGCGTTGAACAGACGCTCCATCAGGCCCGCCTGCTCCATCACAATGCCCATGAGAATGAATAACGGAACGGCCACCAACTGATCGTTCAACATGGTGGCATTCACCTGCAGCGTCATTAGGAAGAACGTGACCGCGCTGCCGGAGCCCCAAGCGCCAAACGTGAAGGCGAGGAAGATCAGCGTGAAGGAGATCGGGAAGCCCACGAAGATCGAAAACAACATTGCCGCAAGCATGAACAACCCGATGCTGGCCTTCGAGAAACTGAACACGCCACCGCCGGCAAAAGTCTCCCACCAATCGTCAAACGGCACGACTTTCGGGAAAAACGTCGCGGCAAAAATGATGGCTAGAGCGATCAGGTAGATCGGCATGATGCGTAAAAACACCGACTCACGCTGTTTACCCATCTGATGGAAGGCCCGGAACAATTCCGGCAGACCCTGCAATAACAGCAAGAAAGCACCGATCGGCATGAACATACGCGCCGGAGCCAATACGGGTGCCCATGTGGAATCCCCCGCCCGTTCCCAACCGGCATAGTTGAAGAAATCGCGGCCAAAGGCATCCAAGCCGTAGTCCAAAGACGACCAGAAGAAAAACAACATCGCCGGGAAATAGAAGGCCAGATAGAGCGACGCATCCACCGTGGCCTGCGTTTTAGGTGTCCAATTGCGGTATAGAAAGTCCGCACGGATGTGCACACCGCGCATCAAAGCGTAACCGGCAGCCGCCATGAAGATCACGCCGCCCAACATGCGGCTGACATCGTAGTTCCAAAGCGTCGGACCTAGGCCCCACGCAATGGCGACATCGTTCATGCCGTTTTCGGTGAGGACCGCAAACGCCTTGCGGGAGACAACTTCGAACACGGTGCCCAAGATAAGAGGAACGAGCAGCACACAGGTGATCCGCCCGGCCCACAGGTTCATCACATCGATAAAGGCGGTGATGGGTCGCTGCCAAGACGTCATGTCCTCGGGCGTTTGGCCCGGCTGTTCCGCGCGGCGCTCCGCGATCAGTTCATCGGTGATGTCCAGATCGTCTGGAATGGTTTCCTCAGCCATGGCGGCTCTCTCCCCGAAACGGACTGCAAAAGCGCGGTCCAATCATTTTCAAAACGTGCTCTTCTCGCTGGCTTGAAGTGCCGGGGAAAACCCGATCAAAAAATCCAAAGCCAAACCGGACACTTGCGCTCCCCGTCCCATCGAAGGACGCAGACAACAAGGGGCCGCCTTACGCGGTAAACATCGTCAAATGCGGAAATGAAAGATGGGCGGGATGCCGAAGCGCCCCGCCCAAAAACTCAGACTTACTTCAGAGTGTCGGCGTAAGCCTTACCCAAAGCAGCGTTGGATGCCTGAGCACCAGCCCAGAAAGGAACGGCAATCGCAGCGAACTCTTTTTGGCTGTCATAGACAGTTTTGAAGAATGCGTTTTCAGATGCGTTCTTTTCCAAGAGTGCTTTTGCAGCAGACATGTAAGCTGGGAAGTAGTCAGCAGGTGTGTCGTGCAAGATCACGCCGTCGTTTTCGACGAGGCCTTTGAGATCCTTACCGTTCTCGTAGATGCGGTAGGACATGGCTTTGGAGAGAGAGGCGTTAGCGGCCACTTCCAGAGCTTTTTTCTGGTGGTCGGTCATGCCGTTATACACATCACCGTTGATGTACATGTCAGCGTTCACGACGACCTGGTGCAGGCCTTGCAGGTAGTAATGCTTGAGCACTTTTTGGAAACCGAACACGGAGTCAGGTTTCGGGCAGCACCATTCAGCCGCATCAATTGTGCCTTTTTCCAAAGCTGGCAGGATGTCACCGCCACCCATGGCAACTGATGCAACACCGATGTCTTTATACGCCTGACCGGGGATACCGGGAGGTGTACGGAAACGGTATTTGCGGAAATCAGCCATAGACGTGATCGGCTCTTTGAACCAACCCAGAGCTTCCGGGCCCACTGGCTGCAGCATGAAGCCTTTTACGTTCACACCCATTTCGGTCCAAAGCTGGTCGTAGAGCTCTTTACCGCCACCGAAGTGAAACCATGACAACCAAGCCAGGTTATCCATGCCGATACCGCCACCGGCTGGCGGGGAACCGAACAGAGCAGCCGCTGGGTGCTTACCGGACCAATAGTGTGTCCACGCAAAACCGCCTTCCACCAAGCCCTTGTCGACAGCGTCGAGCACGTCACTGTTGGCGACGATGGCACCGGCAGGCAGCACTTCGATGGTCACCGGATCATCGGCTGTCAGCGCCAAGACGTCGGCGGCGAAGTTTTTCAGCATCACCACTTCATCAGCGGTCGCTGAGATAACGGACTGAATGCGGATATTCACCGGCTCAGCAAACGCTGTCGTAGCCATGACAGTGGCCACGGCAGTTGCGGCAAAGGTTTTGCCGAGTTTTGAAAGAACAGACATGGTTTTCCTCCCTAGTGTCTCTCTCGTGCCTTCGATGGATGTGGCGCCATCATAACTCCCGCCGAAGGCTCGGGATGATGGTTGGTCACCACAGGTTTTTGGCGGCAGGGCTCCTCCCTTTCGCCAGTCACAGCCTGATACGCAGATGCGTTGCGGGCCGTGGGCAGTCTGGTGTTCAGCTTAAACCAGGCACACCTCCTGTGCCTGCCAGATAAGCCAAAATTCCTCGGGTCGGGTCGAAGATGCCATCATACAACATCTTGCCCGCCACATAGATGAGCACGAAAAGCCCCAACCACGAAATCCAAGGGTGTCGGGTGAGCAACTTCATGATCAGTGTTGCAAAAAACGCCATCGCAATGATTGCGATTGCCAGCCCCACGACGAGCTTGGTTTCATCGCCGTCAGCAATCGCGGCCACAGCCAACACATTGTCGATGGACATGGAGACATCAGCCAGCGTGATCGTCCAAAGAGCGGATGCAACCGAACGCCTTGGAGCGCCAGTGTAGCCTTTTTCTGGATTTTCGGCGTCCTCAAGGGCGTGGGCAGCCTCATCATCCAGGTTCTCTTTGATCTCGTTGTAGAGGCCCCAACAAACCCAAAACAGAAGCAGCGCTCCGGCCAACAAAAGGCCGGGAATGCCCAGCAGCTTGGTTGCCACCAGCGCAAAAACGATCCGCAAAACGGCAGCAACAACCATGCCAAACAGGATCGCCTTCTTGCGCAATTCCGGTGCAAGACCAGCGGCAGCCATGCCGATCACCAACGCATTGTCACCGGACAAAACGATGTCCGCGATAATAATCGAAGTGTAATCGAAGACGTTATCCCACATCAGGCGGCGTCCTCGAGCACGAGATCGGAGGCCCGCTCACCAATCATAATGGCGGGTGCGTTTGTGTTGCCCGATACGATGATCGGCATGATGGACGCATCTGCGACCCGCAGCCCGGTGACCCCACGCACGCGCAGGCGCGCATCAACCACAGCCTTAGGATCCTGTCCCATTTTGCATGTGCCGGTGGGATGGTAGATCGTGGTGGCCGTATCACGCGCCCAGTTCAACAGACCTTCATCGTCTGAATCGTCGATGTGGGCACCGGGTGAATGCTCTTCAATAATCTCTGACTTGGCCGGTTCCAACCGCGCAACCTGCCGTGCGATGCGAATACCGTCCACAATGGTTTGGCAGTCCAAAGGCGTTGCAAGATAGTTTGGATGAATGAGCGGATGATCGTTAATGCTGGCCGATTGCAGTTCGAGATGGCCGGCAGACTCCGGACGCATTTGAAGGACAGAGGCCGTAAACCCGTCAAAGGAATGCGTTTCCGTACCGACTTGATCGGTCGAAAACGGCTGCAGATGAAACTGGATGTCCGGCGTGGCCAATTCGGGCCGGGTCTTGAGGAACGCCGTCCCCAGGCTGGCCGCCATGGTCATAGGTCCGGTTCGACGCAGGGCGTATTCCGCTGCAATCAATCCCTGTTTCCAAAGCGAGTTGGTCTCGGTGTTGATGGTGGAGGAGCGGCACTTGAACACGGGACGCGCCTGCAAATGGTCCTGCAGATTGGACCCCACGCCGGCCAGATCGACCTTGGTGTCCAAACCGACTTTGGACAGTTGCGCGCCGGGGCCAACGCCCGACAGCATGAGGATCTGAGGTGAACCAATCGCACCGGCTGACAAAATGGTCTCGCAGCGCGCTTTCACGATCACCGTATCTTGGCCACGCTGGGCCTCGATACCGATGGCCCGATCACCATCGAACAAGACCTTTTGCGTCACCAAACCCGTCAGTACAGTGAGCTTTGGGTGGCCTTTGAGTGGCGTGATATAGGCCTTTGCGGAGGACCAACGGCGACCATTATAGGCGGTCAGTTGGAAGTGACCGACACCTTCCTGATCTTCGCCATTGTAGTCATCATTATATGGATAACCCGCCTTTTGGGCCGCAGCGATCCACGCTTCCACGGCGCCGCGCGTCAAGCGTGTCCTGGATACTTTCAGCGGCCCGCTGCCACCGCGCATTGCGTTCTCGCCATCCTCCCAGCATTCAGAGCGTTTGAAGCAGGGCAAAACATCGTCCCAGCCCCAGCCGGGATTTCCCTGTTGGCGCCACGTATCGTAATCTTCCTTTTGGCCCCGCACATAAAGCAGTCCATTAATCGAACTGGAGCCACCCAGCACACGGCCCCGTGGCCACTTGATCGCCCGCCCGTTCAAACCCGGATCGGGTTGCGTGGTGTAGGACCAGTCGGTTTTTGGATTACCCAACGTTTTGAAATAACCGACCGGAATGTGAATCCACGGATAGGTGTCGCGACCGCCGGCCTCCACCAAAGCAACACTGTACCGGCCGCTTTGCGCAAGACGGCTCGCCAGGGCGCATCCGGCTGAGCCGGCGCCAACGATCACAAAATCAAATTCCAAATGGTCCTCCCCGACCCAGTTATTGCATCCAAGCGCGCAACCTCCCTCGAGGGGACTGCGGACTGGACGGGAGACCAAGTGATCCATTTTTGTCTACAAATCCCGTTGCGCGCCCCTTTTTCGGCAGGGCTTACGTCATCTGAACTTGCTTTTCGCCAGGTGAAGCCAAAAGGACTTGACCTAAGCGTTCAAAAAATGAGACTTTTGGTCTCGTTATTTATGAGATCATGATTTTTCGACTTTCGCAAGGCTGACTGCGACATTCTTTCCACATGCTCTAAGGGCGCCACCGGCGAGCGGGTGCAGGCAGGCGCTGTAGAGGGCGAAAAGACATCAATGATCCGACTTCAAGGCACAAGGACACAGAATCGATGAGCGAAGATCGTATCGCTACCAATTTACGAACGCTGCTGATATTGGAAGCTGTTGCCATGTCCAGCGAGCCGATGACTCCTACGGAAATCAACGCGCAAATTGGCCTGCCCAAACAATCCATCCACAGACTGTGCCAAACGCTTTTGGAAGAGGGGTTTTTAATCAAAGACACGTCCGGCAAGCGCCTGTGCCCGGCCCCGCGCACGGTGCGGTTGGCCAAAGGTCTGCTGGCTGCCCGTGAATTGGAACACGCCCGCCGCAACATACTGCAGCACCTGTCACAAGCCACGGGCGAGACGGTCAACTACGTGCTGCCGGATGTGGGGGGTATGACATATCTCGACCGTGTGGAAACTGATTGGGCCTTCCGGATTGAACTGCCCATCGGATCGCAAGTGCCGTTTCACTGCACGGCCAGCGGCAAATGCTATTTGGCAAGTCTCGACCTTAAAAACCTGGATCGGGTTCTAGAGACAATGCCTAGAGCGAGCCGAACAGCAAACACGATCACCGAGCCGAGTGCGCTGCGTAAGGAACTCTATAAAATTCGCGCCCAAGGGTTTGCCTTGGACATGGAGGAGTTGTTTGACGGCATGGTCGCATTGGCAGTGCCGGTGGTTTCACCCGAAGGCCAGTTTCAAGCCGCTGTGGCCTTTCACGGACCGACCCAAAGGCTGAACGAGGACAAATTGCTCGCGCATCTACCAACCGTTCGAATGGCAGCCAAACGTTTGGCGGAAATCGGGATCAACTAGCTCGCACCCTAGCGCCCGCGAATGCGGGGATCGAGAGCATCGCGCAACCCATCACCGATATAGTTCACACTCAGCACGGTCAGCGAGATCAAAAGGCCCGGCCAGATCACCCGTTCGGGATAAGAGACCATACGATTGACGCTGTCATTCAGCAGTCGGCCCCAAGTGGGGAAGTCCGGCGGAAAGCCGAAGCCTAAGAAGCTAAGCGCAGATTCGGTGATAATCGCAGTCGCGATCCCCAAAGTGGCGGACACCATGATCGGCGACAGGACATTGGGCAGCATGTGACGGGTAATAATACGGCGTGACGGCGTGCCGATGGACCGGGCGGCCAGCACAAATTCGCGTTCTTTCAGGGCCAACACATCCCCGCGAACAATGCGCGCGGTTTGCATCCAACTGGTTATCCCGATTAGACACACGATCAGCGTGAAAACGCCCCCCTCAACCCCGAACATGGCCGACAAGGGCTCACGAAACAGAAGCGACGCCACAAGGATCATAGGCAGCAGCGGCAAGGCCAGAAACAGATCGGTCAACCGCATCAACGGCCCGTCCATAGATTTAAAATAGCCGGACAACACGCCAATGAAGGTGCCCAGGACCAGCGCCAGGATCATCGCCGTCAAACCAACCGCAATCGACACGCGGCCACCGAACAACAAGCGGGCCAGATTGTCCCGCGCGAGATTGTCGGTTCCCAGCGGGTTGGCCCAATTGGTCTTTGCGCCCTGATCCCAAAGCAGCGTGTAAATGGGCCGTGCGTCTCGCTGTTTGATCATTTCCACAACCGGCGGAATGGCTTGCGGATCGCTGGTCCAGACGAAGGGGCCAACCGCCACACCCAGCACGATGATTGCGAAAATCACCAACCCAACCATCGCGCCGCGATGGTTTTTAAACTGCATCCAGATGTCGGCCCACTGGCTGCGGGCGGGCCGGCTCATATCATCCTGTGGCACCACGATGGCGGCTGCTTCGGAAACGGATTGATCAGTCATAGCGGATCCGGGGGTCTAGAACACCGTAGAGCATGTCAGCGATCAAATTGAACAAAACGATTAGAACCGCAAAAATGAAGGTCAGTGTTTGCACCATAGGCAAGTCGTTCGCCTCAATGGCAGAGATCAGCAATTGCCCGATCCCATTCACCTGAAACACCTGTTCGGTGATGATGGCGCCGCCAAAGATCGCCGGGATACCCAGCGCGATCACCGTGACCACGGGGATCATCGAGTTGCGCAAAACGTGAACCAAAAGAACCACATTTTCTGAAAGGCCCTTGGACCGGGCCGTGCGCACAAAATCCTGATTGAGGTTGTCCAGAACAGAAGCCCGCACGAACCGGCTCAACTGACTGGTGATCTGCAGAGCAAGCACCATGACCGGCAGAAACATCTGGTTGATCTGGGCTTTCAAACTATCCCAGTCATCCACCACCAGCGTGGTGTCATAAATTGACGGGAACCATCCCAAGTTCACCGCAAAAATGACGATCACCAAAACACCGGAAAAAAACGGCGGAACGGAAAAGCCCACCATGGTGACGAAGGTGCCGACATTGTCGAAGATCGAATACTGCCGATAGGCGGAATAAATGCCGATGGGCATCGCGATAATAATGCCAACCAGATAAGCCACGCCCACCACCCAAAGGGTCTGCGGCATGCGCTGAAAAACGATCTCCATCACGGGAGAGCGGGTTTGCCACGAGATCACCCGCAACTGACCTTCGGCAAATGTGGTGCCGAATACGTAATCCACCAGATTAAGGGGTTCGATCCAGAAGAACTGGACCAGCCATTTCCAAAACCGGACGTGCACCGGCTCACCGAGGCCCAAAGCCTCCCGCATTTGCTGTTTGACTTCCGGCGGCACGGTGAGAGGCACTTGTGCCATCGGATCACCCGGAGCCAATTCAAGCAACAAAAACACGATCAGGCCGATAAACAGCAGCGTGGGCACTGACGTGGCCAAGCGTCTGATCAAATAATTCAACATCAGGCAGCGCCCAGGGTCATGAAAGTCTCAAACCAACACATCAGATAAAAAATTGCAGGGCGCACCCATGAGGTGCGCCCCGCGGAACCATGAGGCTTTTACTTTTTGCGGTACCAGTCAGCGACGTTCCACAATTCGCTGTCCCAGACGTTCAGCACCACACCACCCAATGTGTTGGCATGGGCGGACAAACGACCGCGGTGAACGAGCGGGATCATGCCACCATTCTGCACAATCATATCGTTGAGCTTTTTGGCAATTTCGGCACGTTTTTCGATACCGGCCGTTTTGGTAAGCTCTGCGTGCAGGGCATCGTATTCTGGCATGCAGAAGCGGGAGATGTTCTCACCCTGCCACTGTGTCTTCGGCGAAGGTGCCTTGTCGCAAAGGCCGTTACCAAGATAGCTTTGCGGATCGGTCCCGTTGAAGGTGTTGGCGTACATTTCCACGTCCGCATAGAACTTCTGGAACGTGTCGGGGGAACCCGGGTCACCGCCAAAGAACACGGAACCGGAGAGGTTACGCAGCTCTACCTTCAGACCGATTTCTTCCCACCACTGCTTGATCAGAGCTTGAAAGTCCTGACGCACGGCATTGGTCGAAGTCTGGTAAAGGATGTTCATGGGCTTGCCCTCAGGGGTCTCGCGCACGCCATCGCCATCGCTGTCTTTAAAACCAGCGTCTTCCAGCAACTTCTTGGCACCTTCCAAATCCTGCACATCGCACTTCATGGAAGTGGAGGCAAAGGCTTCCGGCGCAGGCACCCAGTTACAGCCAACTTTACCGGCCTTGCCGTAGCCAACTTCCACCAGCAAAGGCCGATCGATCGCCATAGACAGAGCTTTGTATACGGCAGGATTGCCGAGGAACGGGTGTGGACGGATGACAGAACGCTCATCCGGACCAAGCGCCGGATCAGGGTTCGTGTTGTTGAGCATGATGCGCTCAACCAACGGACCGAAGCCGGCCACGGGCACGCCCTTGCCGCCCTTTTCCATTTCAGCGATCACGTCCGGTGCCAACTGCAGGTTCCACCCGTAGTCAAACTCGCCGGTTTCCATGACGGCACGACCGGCAGCAGCGGCATCGCCACCACCTTTGAATGTCACGCTGGCAAAGGCCGGCTTGCCTTCGACGCGGTAATTTTCATTGGCCTTCATAGTGATCACGTCGTTTGGCTTAAACGATGTCACAACAAACGGGCCGGTGCCGATTGGGGCGAAGTTCTGCTCGGTGCACTCAGGTGCTTTTGCACCCATGCAGTCTTGGAACTGGGCTTTCTGCAAAATCGGGGATTCACCGCCGGTGAAAGGACCGTATGGGTTCGGCGTGGGCTCTTTGAAGTTGATGACCACGGTCTGGGCATCCGGGGTATCAATGGAAGCGACAGCGCCAAATTTCGTCACCTGTGCACAGCCGCCTTCGGGAGCAGTGCAATAGTCATAGGTGAATTTCACGTCCTCGGAAGTCAGCGGCGTACCGTCGGACCATTTTATGCCCTCGGTGATCTTCCAAGTGATCGACGTCAGATCAGCGGCAACGCCGCCATTTTCCACGGTCGGCACGCTGTCAACCAACCACGGAACCAACTCGCCCTTTTCGTTGTAGCGCGCGAGCGGCTCAACGATCATGGAGGCGGATTCAACATCCTTGGTTCCACCGGAGAGGAACGGGTTCAAAATGGATGGCGCTTGCCAATAGATGATTTTAACTTCGCCATCGCGGCCGCGCTTGCCTTCATGGCCATCGGCGTAGGCGCTGGTGGTAAAGGCGCATGCTGCCGCCGTTACCATCAAGAAAGAAGAGAGACGTTTCATGTTAAACTCCCGTTTGGTGTTGCAGCTTTTTCGGGTGCCGCAACTTGGTTTTGCCTCCGGTTGGCCCGGCGACGTGTTGGTCGCACACCACAGATGCGGTGCGTTTTGCAGCGGCACGACCCAAGGGACTTAAGCTTGGGCGCCTGCCACCGACTCTTGGTTCCATCTACCCAACCAAATGGCAGGCGACGGAGTGTCCGCTTTCCAGTTCACGCCACTCTGGCGGGACCGTAAAGCACTTTTTCTCGGCCACCGGACAGCGCGTGCAAAACACGCAGCCTGCAGGCGGCTTGGCAGGGCTCGGCACATCACCGGTCAGGATTGTGCGTTCGCGCGTCATCTCAATGGTGGGATCGGCCACCGGCACAGCTGACATAAGGGCTTTGGTGTAAGGGTGTGCAGGCCGCTCGTAGAGCACGTCCACGGGCGCCAGTTCCATGATTTTGCCCAGATACATCACCGCCACGCGGTCCGCGATGTGCTGCACCATCGACAAATCATGACTGATAAACAGGTAAGTCAGGCCGCGCTCTTGCTGCAGGTCCTGCAACAGGTTCACCACCTGCGCCTGAATAGACACATCCAAAGCCGCGATGGGTTCGTCACAAACGATAAAATCCGGATCGAGGGCCAGTGCCCGTGCAATGCCTATGCGCTGTCTTTGTCCGCCGGAAAACTCATGCGGGTAGCGGTTCACGAAATCCGGGTTCATACCCACGGAATCCAGCAAACTGCGCACTTTCTCACGGCGCTCGGACGCCGAAAGACTGGTGTGTTCCACCAAGGGTTCAGCAATGATCGCGCCCACGGTCATGCGCGGGTTCAAACAGGCCTGCGGGTCCTGGAAAATCATCTGCATGTTGGGGCGCATAGCCCGCATCTCATTGTCAGTCAGATCGGCCAAGGACGTGTCGCCAAAACGCACAAACCCGTCCGTGGGATCATAGAGCCGCAAGACCGCACGGCCTGTGGTCGACTTACCGCAACCCGATTCCCCCACCAAACCCAACGTTTCACCCGGCGCGATGTCAAACGACACGCCATCCACGGCGCGCACTTCCCCGGTCCTGCGACGCAAAAGGCCAGAATGAATTGGGAAATGGATTTTGAGATTGGAGACGGAAACAAGCGGTTTCTCCCTTGCTGGAGCGACCGCGGCAACGGCGTCAGCCATGGGCATCCTCCTCGAGCCAGCAGCGGGATTGCTGACCACCGCCGGAGGCGAAGTCAGCAACCTCGAACAAGGGCGGGTTCGCTTCAAGGCATTTTTGATGCACCTCGCTGCAGCGCGCTGCAAAAGGGCATGCTGACAGCGGTTTCGACAAGTTTGGCGCTTGGCCGGGAATGCTCACCAACCGCTCAGAGCGGGCGCTCCCGCCCTTCGGCAGGGTTTGCAACAAGGCTTTGGTGTAAGGGTGGCGCGGATTGCGGTAGAGTTCCGCAACGTCGGCATATTCAACAAATTGCCCGCCATACATCACAGCCACACGGTCTGCGATCCCCGCTACCACGCCAAGATCATGGGTGATCCAGACGATGGCTGTCCCCAGCTCTTCTCGCAGCTTTTTCACCAGATCGATGATCTGCGCCTGCACCGTTACATCGAGCGCCGTGGTTGGCTCATCCGCAATCAGAACTTTAGGGTCACAGGCCAACGCGATTGCGATCATCACTCGCTGTCGCATGCCACCGGAGAACTGGTGCGGATAGTCTTTCAAGCGCTGTCTGGCGTCTGGAATGCCCACCAAGTCAAGCAGATCAGCCGCCCGGGTCAGCGCAGCTTTTTTATCCATTTTCATGTGGATGCGCAGCGGCTCAATCAGTTGATAGCCGACCGTGAAAACCGGATTGAGCGACGTCATCGGGTCTTGGAATATGAAACCGATATCACCTCCGCGCAGCTTGCGCAGTTCGTTCGGCGTCATGTCCAACAGGTCCTGCCCGAGATAGTGCACGGACCCTGATACGATCTCCGCTGGTGGCATTGGCAAAAGTTTTACCAGAGACATCATGGTCACGCTTTTGCCGGAACCCGACTCACCGACAACTCCCAACAATTCGCCGGGTTTGAGGTCAAAGCTGACCCCGTTGACCGCATGAACTTTGCCCGATTGTGTTTGGAATACCGTCCGCAGATCGTTGACGCGCAACACCGCTTCAGCGTCGGTGAGCCGGTTTGGCTGAACAGCGGTCTCACCCGCCTGTTGGCTTACCAGTTCACTCACCGTCATACGCTATCCCGGCCCCGATGATAGAAGCCTAGAGATTCAACTCCATTGCGCAAGGGTATTTCTGGTCAAGGCGCGCAGTTTCGGTGCAGCCGCACAATTTTCCAGCCATTTGCACAATGCAGCGCCACGCAATGCACAATTGGTGCCCACAAGAGCGGGAACAGCAACGTGAAGAACAAAACCAGCGCTTGTGCCCGTGCCACGTAAGGTGGAGATTTGTAGTCTTGAGCAGCACGACCATAGCCAGATTGTGAGCACATCCGTGAGCAAGACACCGTCACACGCATTCCACCCCGTTTCAGGTTTCGAAATGCCCAGATTTGCGGGCATCCCAACCTTCATGCGTCTGCCCCACGTAACGAAAGGCTCACAACTTTACGATCAGATGGAAATTGCAATTGTGGGTGTCCCTTGGGATGGCGGCACGTCGAACCGGCCCGGCGCCCGTCACGGTCCGCGTCAGTTGCGCGATCTCTCCACCATGATTCGCGCCCAGCATCCGGTCAGCTTGGTGCGCCCGTTCGAGACCGCCAATTGCGCCGACGCTGGAGACGTATCGATCAATCCGTCCGATCTGCTTGGCAGCATGGAAAGCGTCACATCTGTGTTTTCACAACTGAAAGCCGACGGCATCCTAACACTGGCGGCTGGCGGCGATCATCTGACAACGCTGCCGATCCTGCGGGCGCTTGCGAGTAAGGCTGCCCCCTTGAGCATGATCCATTTCGATGCCCACACCGACCTATATGACGGGTATTTCGGCGGCACGCCCTACAATCACGGCACGCCATTCCGGCGGGCGCTTGAAGAGGGCATTTTAGACGGCAGCCGCGTGATACAGATCGGTTTGCGGGGCACGCGCTACGATCTTGATGATATCGAGTTTGGCAAAAAGCACGGCGTCACCATGATTATGATCGAAGAACTCATGGAGCGTGGGCCGGACAGCGTGATGGCGCAGGCTCGCGACCTTGTGGGCGATACCGACACTTACGTCAGTTTTGACATCGATTTCCTCGACCCGGCTTTTGCACCCGGAACAGGCACGCCGGAGATTGGCGGGCCTGACAGTTTCACCGCTCAAAAACTGGTGCGCGGCTTGGCTGGCGTTACCATCAAAGGAGCTGATCTGGTGGAGGTCTCACCCCCTTCGATCCATCAGGCAATACGGCCTGGGTCGGCGCGTCTTTGATGTTTGAACTTTTATGCATCATGGCCCCAATGGTGGCGCAGGCGCGGAGTTAGACAAACGGCACACGATATTCCTCGCCAATAACTGCCCAACAAACGCCGCACTTAAGCTCTTAATCGTTGTCGATGGCGTCTGCGACGGACAGCAAACTGCGCCCCCGCACGCAACGTTAACGCTCCATTAACCCCGTTTCTTGAGCGGCCCTTAACCGCCATTGGTTATCAAAACCTCACCAGAAACAATCCAATTCTATCCAACCAGCAGTCTTTGCGGCACAAAATGACAGGATGGCGTCCCATGCGCTTGACGATGATGACCATGAACTCACCACTTTATTCCCGTGCCGCACTCGTGCTGCCTTTGATCGCCATGGTTGCCATCACCGGTTGCGCCAAGAAGAAGCCACTACCGGATAACGCCAACCAGTTGGGTCTGAACAATGGTGCCGGCAGCACAACGCCTGGTTCGTCTCAGGACTTCACGGTCAATGTTGGTGACCGCATTTTCTTCACAACGGATTCCACCAGCCTGACCGCACAAGCGCGCCAGACGCTGGACAAACAAGCCACGTGGCTGGCCCGTTACAGCAATTACCGCATCACAATCGAAGGCCATGCCGATGAGCGCGGCACGCGCGAATACAACCTGGCTCTGGGCGCACGTCGCGCGGCAGCAGCCCGCACTTACCTTGCGGGACGCGGCGTATCCCGTGCGCGCATCAAGACCATTTCCTTCGGCAAGGAACGTCCAGTCGCTGTCTGTAACGACATTTCATGCTGGTCCCAAAACCGTCGCGCCGTCACTGTTTTAACCGGCGGTAGCAGCTGAGCGGACGCAGGTATGAGCGCGCCGCGACCGCTAGCAAGTCAAACGGCCCTTTTTCGTTCAGCCGCTTGCGGGTAAACTACCCCGCAACCAACACTCAATGCCGGACAATGCGTATGTTTTTTAAGCCGAAGGCACTTCCCTCCGCCCTCACCGCTGCGAGCTTGTTTCTCGCTTGCTCCGTAACAGCGCTGACACCGGTCTATGCCCAAAATGCGGAGGTGAGTGTACGTGTCATCGAGATGGAAGAACGCATTCGCAGCCTCAACGGCAAGGTTGAGGAACTGACGTTCCAGCTGCTGCAAATGCAGGAGCAAATGCGCAAAATGCAGGAAGACAACGAACTGCGTTTCCAGGAATTGGAAGAAAAGAGCTCCTCCGCCACTCCCGATGGTTCAAACACCAAAGCGGTAGCCGGAGGCACAGACAGCCTGGAAAAGCAACTGCCGTCCGAATCGGCTGACGCTTCGGACGGAACAAACAAGCCTGCACAGCCGGTCGAAACGGCGGCTATCGACGATGCCCCCACTGCAGCGACGTCGGGCATTAACAGCGATGCACTCACACTGGAAAACGCGAAGACGCCCGCATCGACACCAGATCCTGATGGGGCAACAAGCAACACTCCCAACCAGCCAGCAGCCCAAGTCAGCGGTGCACCTCGATCTCTTGGCACGCTGACCTTTGATGCCAATGGCAATGTCATCAATGCTGGCCGTCCAAAGTTCGCGGACGAAAAAATGACCAAATTGCCAGGCGTTTTCAGCGATGGCGTGGATGGCGGAGTGGAGGCCGCAGAGTACGGCCCAACCCCCAGCACAGTGCTGAAAGCCGGACAGATTGCGCTCAAAAACAATCGGCTCAACCGGGCGGAGGGGGCGTTTCGGGCGTTTTTGAAAGCGTGGCCGAAAGACCCCGACATCGCATTGGCCAAGACCTACCTCGCGCAAGCCCTTTTTCAAAAGCAGCAATACTTTGATGCGGCCAACCTGTTTTTGGACACCCACAACGCGCATCCGGAGAGCCGCGCCGGAGCGGACAATCTGCTCGGCTTGGGCTTGTCTTTGGCAGGCCTCAACCAGCGCGAAGTGGCCTGCGCGACCTATGCAGAAGTGTTGAAGCAGTATCCGGCAGACGCGGAGCGCTTGCGCGAGCGGGTTTCAACAGAGCAATCCGCCGCCCGTTGCTGACCGAACAGTTTTTACCTCTGCTATCGGACTACCCATGTTGCATCCTGGCCGTCAGTGGGGGCAGCGATTCCATGGCGCTTATGCATTCTGTTGCTGACGTTATCGCAACCCATCGGTTCGAAAAAATGCCCTCGGTAACAGTCGCCACAGTCGATCACGGACTGCGCCCGGAAGCGGCAACAGAGGCGGCCTTTGTCAAACACCATGCGAACGCGTTGGGCTTTGAGCACACAACACTTCAGTGGAACCCCACTTCGAAGGCCGCACAATCGGTTCGCGAAGCGCGCATCGGATTGTTGACCACCTGTGCGAAAGAGAAGGCCGCCACGGCAATCCTGCTGGGCCACACATTGGACGATCAGGCGGAAACCGTGTTGATGCGTGCACTGCGGTCCAAACCAACGAGCGCAACGCGTGGTCTGTCGGCCATCTCACCGCAAAGCATCCACGAGAGCATTGTCTTTGCCCGACCGCTGCTTTCGCAAAGCCGTCAGGAACTGCGCGACTATTTGACAGACCGAAACACAGTGTGGGTCGACGATCCCTCCAACGAAGACACCGCATCAGAACGGGTGCGCATGCGACAAAGACTGGCTGCGGAACCATCCAACCTGCCTGCTAAGGTCGAATTGGCCAGACTGGCGACGCTTGCAGAACGAACGCGCAGATGGATGGCGCAACAATCCGCCGCTCTCCTGAAGAGCGCACTGTCCATTGAAAACGAAGTTTTCTACCTGCGCCGCACGCACCATCCCCAACCGGTCGTGCAGGACGTCTTTGCGATTTTGACCATAGTTGCTGGGGGACAGGTGCGCCGCGTGCCCCGCTCTGTGTTGCTGGACGCGGTGCAGGCCCATCGGACTGGCGAAACATACCGCACCACAGCAGGGCGCGCACTGATTTCATGCGCCAAGGACATCACGCGCTTTGAACGGGAAAATCGGGCCAAACCTGTCCCCCCGGACCGGAAAACGCTGGAATCTCACGGCGGTCCCCTCGTGCATGACGGTCGAGAACTCTATTGGCTGGACCAACACGTGGTCCACTCCAAACCCTTTATCGCAGGGCTGGAGCGCTATCGTCCGGCCTGTGATGACCCCATTGCCCACGCTTTGGCCGCATTGCACAACAAAGCTTACCCACGCGGCGCATCTTCACTTTAAATGTCTCAAATGCCGCATGATGCGATTGCGTCCTTGGCATCGCGACCACGCACTCCTATCTTGCAACCAATAAGAAGACCCAACCACACATCCGATTAGTCCGGCGCCCCGCGCGCCTCACCGGGAAAATTTTTATGAACTCTAATCTGCGCAACATTGCTCTTTGGGGGTTGATCGCACTCTTGCTGATCGCCCTCTTCCAGATGTTCCAGTCGCCGTCTCAACAGGGCGCGACCAGCGAGATCGCCTATTCCAACTTCTTGGATGCGGTAGAGAAGAAACGTGTGAAATCGGTGACGATTTCCGGTGATCGTATCAGCGGTGAATATACGGATTCCAGCACACGCTTTTTGACATTTGCCCCGTTTGATCCGGAGCTGGTGAAAAACCTGCAGGCGCAAAACGTTGAAATCACGGCCAAACCGGTGACCGACAGCCGCTCCACTTTCCTTGGCATGTTGATCAACTGGTTGCCACTTTTGCTGCTGATCGGTGTGTGGATTTTCATCATGCGCCAGATGCAATCTGGCCAAGGCAAAGCGATGGGCTTCGGCAAATCGAAGGCCAAGTTGCTTACAGAAGCGCATGGGCGCGTAACCTTCGCTGACGTTGCCGGTGTAGATGAAGCCAAGGAAGACTTGGTTGAAATCGTCGACTTCCTACGCGATCCGCAAAAGTTCCAGCGCTTGGGCGGAAAAATGCCCCACGGTGTCTTGCTCGTGGGCCCTCCCGGCACTGGTAAAACACTGACCGCCCGCGCGGTCGCCGGTGAAGCCAATGTTCCGTTCTTCACAATTTCCGGGTCCGACTTCGTTGAAATGTTCGTTGGCGTCGGCGCTAGCCGCGTTCGCGATATGTTTGAGCAGGCGAAGAAAAACGCTCCGTGCATCATCTTTATCGACGAAATCGATGCTGTTGGCCGTCACCGTGGTGCCGGTTTGGGCGGCGGCAACGACGAGCGCGAGCAAACCCTCAACCAACGCTTGGTGGAGATGGATGGTTTTGAAACCAACGAAGGCATCATTTTGATCGCGGCCACCAACCGCCCCGACGTGCTTGACCCGGCCCTGTTGCGGCCCGGTCGCTTTGACCGTCAAGTCATCGTGTCCAATCCGGACATCCAGGGTCGTGAGGCGATCTTGAAAGTGCACGTGCGCAACGTGCCTTTGGCTCCCAATGTGGACTTGAAAGTGGTTGCTCGCGGCACGCCCGGCTTTTCCGGTGCCGACCTTATGAACCTCGTCAATGAGGCCGCTCTGTTGGCCGCCCGCCGCGAGAAACGATTGGTGACCGCACAGGAATTCGATGACGCTAAAGATAAGGTCATGATGGGCGCGGAACGTCGTACCATGGTCATGTCGGAAGAAGAGAAGCGCAACACCGCCTATCATGAAGCGGGCCACGCTTTGGTGGCAATCACTGTCCCGTCTTCGCACCCGGTGCACAAAGCAACCATTATCCCGCGCGGGCGCGCTTTGGGTATGGTGATGCAGCTTCCGGAGCGGGATCAGATTTCCATGAGCTATGAGGAAATGACGTCCCGACTCGCCGTTATGATGGCTGGTCGTGTCGCGGAAGAGCTGACCTTCGGCAAAAAGAACGTTACCTCAGGCGCACAGTCGGACATCGAGCAAGCCACACGTTTGGCACGCGCGATGGTCACCCAGTGGGGCTACTCCGACAAACTAGGTAAAGTCGCTTATGGTGAAAACCAACAGGAAGTGTTCTTAGGTCACTCTGTGGCTCAGTCCAAAAACGTGTCGGAAGAAACCGCACAGATCATCGACGAAGAGGTTCGCCGCCTCGTTGATGAAGGCTTTGCCGAAGCGAAGAAAATTCTGACCAAGCGCAAGAAAGATCTAGAAGCGTTGGCGCAAGGGTTGTTGGAATATGAAACTCTGACCGGCAGCGAGATCGACGATCTGATGAACGGCAAGACGCCTGCCCGAGATATGGGAGACGATACACCTCCATCCCGCGGCAGCGCGGTTCCAAAATCCGGGAAAACCACCAAGCCCAAACGCGGTGGCGCAACGGATACCGGGGGAATGGAGCCACAGCCGTCCTAGGCTGGTTCAATCGGACGAATGAAAGAAAACGGGAGCTTCGGCTCCCGTTTTTGTCTCCAGGCTGAAAAACAGTCCGCAAACTGACTAAGCTTGGCTTCGAGCCAGCGTGGCTGGCCGCCGACACAGCGCAAGCGACACGCTTGGTTATATTTTGTGAAGACCCATCTGCTTTAGTATTTGGTACACACCGCCACCGCACACGGGTTGGGCAGAGCCGCCATAGGCTAATCGCTCATTCACCGTGACATGCGCAGGTTTTTTTCGATTGGGCCCAACCCATCGCGCACTGCGCGGTCCGGCGAGAGCCAATCGCCCCATGAGGACAATCTCAATGGCACATGCTCGCAAGTATTTTGGCACCGACGGCATCCGCGGTTACGCCAACAAATCCCCCATGACCGCAGAAATTGCGATGAAAGTCGGTATGGCAGCTGGCGTGGCCTTCAAGCGCGGCGACCATCGCCACCGTGTCGTCATTGGCAAAGACACCCGCCTGTCCGGCTACATGATCGAAAACGCCTTAGTGGCCGGTTTCACCGCCGCTGGTATGGATGTGTTCTTACTCGGCCCGGTTCCGACACCCGCCGTCGCCATGCTCACCCGGTCGTTGCGCGCGGACATCGGCGTCATGATCTCCGCGTCTCACAACGCTTATCATGACAATGGCATTAAACTGTTCGGTCCCAACGGCTACAAACTCTCAGACGCGATTGAAGCTGAGATTGAAGAGTTGATCGACGTCGACTTAACCTCCCAATTGGCGAGCGGAAAATCCATCGGACGCGCCAAGCGCGTGCAGGGTGTGGAAGCCCGCTATATCGAGTTCGCCAAGCGCACCCTGCCCCGCTCCGTCTCCTTGGAAGGTCTGCGTGTGGTCGTCGATTGCGCCAACGGCGCCGCCTATAAGGTCGCGCCGGAAGCACTATGGGAACTGGGTGCAGAAGTTGTCACCATCGGCGCAGAGCCCAACGGCACCAACATCAACGCCGATTGCGGCTCCACCCACACGGGCAATCTGCAGCGTAAGGTCAACGAGGTGCGCGCCGATATCGGCATCGCACTGGACGGTGACGCGGACCGCGTGATCATCGTGGACGAAAAAAGCAATGTCGTGGATGGTGACCAGCTCATGGCTCTGGTCGGTCAGTCTTGGAAAGAAGCAGGCAAATTGTCTGGCCAGGGGCTTGTGGCCACGATCATGTCAAACCTCGGCTTGGAGCGTTTCCTCGAAAGCATTGATCTGTCACTGGCCCGCACCGCCGTGGGAGATCGATACGTTGTCGAACACATGCGCAAAAACGGGTTCAATGTCGGCGGCGAACAGTCCGGTCACATCGTGCTGTCCGACTACGCCACCACGGGCGATGGCCTTGTGGCCGCGTTGCAGGTTCTCAGCGTCGTTCAAAGCTGGGACAAGCCCGTGAGCGAAGTGTGCCAACGTTTTGAACCCGTGCCGCAATTGCTCAAAAATGTGCGCTACACACAGGGCGAACCGTTGAAAGACAAATTGGTGACAGACGCCATCACTTCCGCACAGGCGGAGCTTGGCAATTCCGGTCGCTTGGTCATCCGCAAATCCGGCACAGAACCTTTGATCCGCGTCATGGCAGAAGGCGATGACGAGCAGATGGTGGAACGTGTGGTGGACGATATCTGCGACAGCCTGCGCAAAGCCGCCGCCTAACAAAAGCGGCAACTGTGTAGCGCTGCCCAAGGCGCATTCCTGCCATGCGATCTTTCTTGCGTCCGCGGCTATCTTTTGGCCACGAAGTGGCGCACACACCACTTCGGCTCTGTTTCGGTTGAAGGCATCACGCTCGTTCAACGCAATTCAGGGCTCTTAAAGCCCCTTTCCGCATTCCCACGTCAGACACCTCACGCATACACCGCGCGGTGTGGCACAGGGAAACGCAAACAAAGCTGCGGAAGATTGCTATGAAACCAGCCGCCTGTTTCGGACCCGCGTTCGAAACGAGGCCAACTCTTTAGGTATTTATCGTGTCCACTTTTGAAGACCTCGGTCTCGTTCCCGTTCTGCTGCGCACTGTTGAAAGCGCAGGCTATGACGCCCCCACCCCCATCCAGCGCGACGCCATTCCTGTGGCGCTCGCCGGAAACGACATCATCGGCCTGGCCCAGACCGGCACAGGCAAAACGGCAGCCTTCGGTCTGCCGCTCATCCAGACCTTGTTGCAGGAAGACGTGCGACCCGCCGCCAAAAGCACACGGTCCTTGATTATCGCCCCAACGCGGGAACTGGTCAGTCAGATTTTCACCAATTTGCTTCATCACGTGCGCTCTACTCACATGCGCATCGAATCGGTGATTGGCGGCGTTTCGATCAACGATCAGGCCCGCAAATTGGAGCGCGGGGTCGACATTCTGGTGGCGACGCCGCGCCGGTTGCTCGATCTCGTGGCCCGCAACGCAGTGGCATTGGACGGTGTCAAAGTCCTCGTCTTGGACGAAGCGGACCAAATGCTGGATCTCGGCTTCGTGCATGATTTACGCAAGATCGCCCGTTTGGTGGGCCAACCGCGCCAGACGATGTTGTTTTCCGCAACAATGCCAAAAACCATCGAAGATCTGGCGCAAAAATTTCTGACTGATCCGGTCAGCGTTGCGGTGTCACGTCCCGGCAAAAGCGCAGACAAAATCAAACAGAGCGTTCATTTTGTGGGCGGGCGCGACAAAACCAACCTGCTCAAAGACTTGTTGATCGAGCGGCGAGATGACGTTTCTCTCGTTTTCATGGCCACCAAACACGCGGCTGAACGGCTTATGAAGCACCTGGTGGAGTGCGGTTATGCGGCAGCCTCTATCCACGGCAACAAGAGCCAAGGCCAGCGGGACAGGGCCCTGAAGGGCTTTCGCGATGGCACGATCAAAGTGCTGGTGGCGACTGACGTGGCTGCGCGCGGCATCGATATTCGCGGCGTTACCCACATCTATAACTACAATCTGCCGGACGTTGCCGAAGTCTATGTCCACCGCATCGGGCGCACGGCGCGGGCCGGTGCATCCGGCGAAGCCATAACGCTGTGCGCACCAGCAGAAATTCGTCTCCTGCGTTCCATCGAAAAACTGATGAAGAAGCAAATTCCTGTCGCAAGCGGCGAGGTGCCAGAAGATCAGCCAACGGAAAAACGCGGGGGCAACCGACCAGCACGCCGCAAACCCGGCCCGGGCAACCGCCCGGAAGGTGTTAAGAAAACCGGAAATTCCGCCAACAAGGGCAAGCCAAGACGTCCCAAAGGTGGACGCCCAAAGGCTGGAGCGGGCGCGTCCACTAACACACCGGCAAAACCTGCGGGTAAACCGTCGGTTCGCCCAGCAGGCCAAAAGAGCGGTCGCACCACGTCACGCCCCCGCCGCAGTTCCGGCAATCGGGCCAAAGCCCCAACGAGCTAAAGCGCAGCCTCTCGTTGCACTTGATGGGAGAGGGTGTGACTGGGTTTTGAGCAGCGCGCAAAACGCACCTCACGCCTCTAATCCAAGTGCGACACCAACTCTTCTTCGCATCCCTGTGTCTCATTATCCTACTCCCACAAGACGAGAAGGAGGATAGAAAACAAAAAACCCGGCTCTTGGCCGGGTTCATTGAAGTCATGTTTGACTGATTGAGACGTCAGGCGCTTTCAGCGAGTTCCACATCGTCCGGCTCGCGCAGCACGTAGCCGCGACCCCACACGGTTTCGATGTAGTTTTTACCACCGGTGGCAGATGCAAGCTTCTTGCGCAGCTTACAGATGAACACATCGATGATCTTCAGCTCCGGCTCGTCCATACCGCCATACAGGTGGTTCAGGAACATCTCTTTGGTCAGGGTCGTCCCCTTACGCAGGGAGAGCAGCTCCAGCATTTGATATTCTTTACCGGTGAGATGCACGCGCTGGCTGTTCACTTCGACAGTCTTGGCGTCAAGGTTCACCTTGAGATCGCCGGTCGTGATGATGGATTCAGCATGACCCTTGGAGCGGCGCACAATGGCTTGGATGCGGGCGACCAGCTCGTCTTTATGGAACGGCTTGGTCATGTAGTCGTCGGCACCAAAGCCAAGACCGCGCACCTTGTCTTCAATGCCGGCAAGGCCGGAAAGAATGAGGATTGGTGTTTTCACTTTAGACAGACGCAGTGTCCGCAAAACCTCATAACCGGACATATCCGGTAGGTTCAGGTCCAGCAGGATGATGTCATAATCGTAGAGTTTGCCGAGATCGACGCCCTCTTCTCCCAGATCAGTCGTGTAAACGTTGAAGCTTTCAGACTTCAGCATCAGCTCGATCGACTGTGCGGTGGCGCTGTCGTCTTCAATCAGCAGAACTCGCATCTTAATCCCCTTGATGCGCGCATTATGGCCATGTCCTTGGCCGCCGCGCGATATCTCACAAACCCGAACAAACGCTGACGCAAAATGGTTAACAAAGAGTGATTCTTGTGCGCAAGTGCTTACGCCACTTTTTTAGAAATCTCTTATAAGCGCCTGTTTTATCCTGTTTTTCCAAAACGAAATTTTGAGCAATCGAGGCAAAGTGGAAAACGTGTGCCACCAAAGTTGGAAGGTGTCGTCCAAATTAGTGATTCACGCGAACCGGCTAAGCCCTCTCGCTAACCGTCATTGTTAAGCAATCGGGTAAACAAAGGCTTACCTGTGAACACTTTGGAAAGGTCGCTTAACATCTCTTCATGAAATAGACCGTGATGAGGCGCGAACCGACCCGGCCAATCGCATCAAATGAGGTGACCAATGCCAATTGTAAGACTTGGCTCACTTTGCGTGATCTCAATCAATCAATTGTGCGGACAATTTTAACATTTTTGCCCGATGGTCAGCGCTTCCAGCGGTGTATGCGCTGGCCCGGCCGCGTTTTTGGCCGGTGGAGTATCACGCAGTATGCGGGAGTATTGGGTTATGAAGTCACGTGAAGGCGTATTGCGTCTCAAAAGGTTCCAAGTCCAGGAGAAGGCCCGACAGGTGGCGCAGATCGAAACGATGATCGCCCAGTTCCGGTCCATGGCAGACGATCTCGACAGTCAGATCGCCTATGAAGAAAAAAAGTCGGGCATTGATGACGTCAATCACTTTGCCTACCCGACTTTCGCAAAAGCGGCTCGGCTGCGGCGCGAAAATCTCACAACCTCAATCAATGATCTGCAGGAGCAACATGTTGTTGCCAAAGGCGCGTTGACCGAGGTCGAAGAAGAGCTTGTGAAAGCGGAAAAGCTGGAAGAACGCGACGGCGGTCCAGCCGAAGTGGCCCCTGTCAACGACTATGAACGTGCAGGCATGATCGGCTGATCACTGAAAAAGCGTAACCTTGTCCGCACCCGAAAGGGGAGCCGAGACGTGACGGAGCGCCTTCCAAGGAAGACGTGTCAGCCACGGATTTCTCGCAGAAGCTTCGCGCCAAAGTCGCGAAGCTTCGTTTTGCCCACTCCTTTGACCTGCGCCAGCTCTTCCATGTTGGTGGGGCGGGTTTGGGCAATTTCGGCCAGTGTCTTGTCGGGAAAGATCACGTAGGCGGGCACATTGCGCTCCTTGGCCAATGCCAGACGCATCGTTTTCAAACGACCAAACAGGTCTTTGTCGTGTTCGGATAGATCGGGCATGGTTGAGGCTTTGCGAAAAGGCCCAGCCTCGGATGTTGTTTTGCGCGACAAAGTCAGCGCGTCGGCGCGACAACGAAACGTCCCCTGCCCCCGGCTCAGTTCATTGCCTTTTTTGGTGACCAACAGGCTGGAATAGCCACCAATATCGATCTCCAAAAATCCAGCCGACACCATCTGTCGGATAATCGCCTGCCACTCGCCCTTGGCAAGGCTCTGCCCCGACCCGTGGGATTCCAAACGGTCATGATGGACTTTTAAAATCTTCTCCGTCTCCGCACCGCGCAGCACGTCTACAATGTGGGCTTGCCCGTAGCGCTCACCGGTCTCAAAAATGGCACCGAACACGAGTTCAGCTTCCGTCGTTCCGTCGCGCAGTTCCACCGGATTGATGCAGTTATCGCAGTTTCCGCAGGGTCCGGTGTCTTCATCGAAGTAATGCAAAAGCGCCTGCCGACGGCACTGTTGCGCCTCTGCATAGGCGATCAACGAGCCCAGCCGAGCGTGCTCGCGACGTTTGGTATCTTCATCGGCGTCCGATTGATCGACAAATTGCCGGCGCAAACGAATGTCGCCAGCACCAAAAATCATCATGGCTTCTGCCGGATCACCATCGCGCCCAGCACGTCCTATCTCCTGATAATAGGCCTCCATCGTGCCCGGCAGATCGGTGTGGAAAACATACCGCACGTCCGGCTTGTCGATGCCCATGCCAAAAGCGATGGTGGCCGCAACGACCAGATCATCTTCCGTCACAAAACGGTTTTGCCGTTCAGCCCGCGCCTGCGGGTCCAAACCGGCGTGATAGGAAACGGCATTGATCCCATTTTCCCGCAGCAGTTCGGCAGCCTCTTCGGTTTTTTTGCGCGACAGGCAATAGACGATGCCGCTGCTGCCTTTGCGCTCCAGGGCGTAATCGAGCAATTGGTTCTTCCATCCGCCCTTGGGCTGCACATTCAGCGTGATGTTGGGGCGGTCAAAGCTGGAGACAAAAACCTGTGACGGTCCGGCAAACAATTGCTGCACGATATCCTTGCGCGTTGCTTCGTCCGCCGTCGCTGTGAGGGCGGCAATCGGCACATGAGGGAACCGCTCACCCAGGCCGCCCAGCATGGCGTATTCAGGCCGGAAGGACGGTCCCCATTGGCTCATGCAATGGGCCTCATCGATGGCAAACAGCGAAATCGGCAACTGGGCGATGGCGTTTAACATGCGCTCGGTCATGAGCCGTTCCGGAGCAAGATAGAGCAGTTTGCTTTCGCCGGACGCCACCCGCCGCCATGCAGCAACATTGGTGTCCCGGTCATGGCCGGAATGGATAGCCTCTGCCGAAACACCGTTTAACCGCAGGGCGGCAACCTGATCCTGCATAAGCGCAACCAGAGGCGAGACGACAATGGTCAGTCCGTCCAGCACAAGAGCCGGCACTTGAAAACAGATGGATTTACCAGCCCCGGTGGGCATGACCGCCAACACGCTGTGGCCGTCCAGCAGCGCATCCACCACCTGCCGCTGACCGGGTCGAAAATCGCCGTAGCCAAATACATCGTCCAACACCCGCAAGGCGGGATCAACCGACAATCTGCCCTCCAAAACAGGCGCAACCTCCCCGTCATGGGAGTTCGAAACGGCAGCAGAAAGTGCGGACATGAAGGGATCAACGAATGCGAATCGGTGACCGAAAACCTATCCGATGCGCGCACCAATCCCTAGGCTACCCAGCACACAAGAACGCCACACGCAGAGCTGATCTTTACCGCCGTCTGGTGCAGCAGCCAAATGCAGACAGAAAGTCTAAGCCCATGCGACCGGATCAAATGGATGTTTCTTCAGTTTGGCACTCGTCAAACCACTCGGTTTGACGATCAACTCAGCCACTGCGCCGGTGATCAAATCGCGATGCTGTTTGAGAACTCTTTCGAAGTCCTCGCCCAATCGAAAGGTAGGGCTTTGTCTGTGAGGCAGGGTGGATAGATCGCGATTATCCCAACCGTAAAGCCGCTCAAGCACGTGAACGTCCTGGAACCAGCCCACCGCATCGGTAAAACCCGCCGGTGCAATCGCAAGCGCCTCGAGACGTTGGGGCAAGTTTCGGTAGGCGACATCCGTGATATCAGGATGATCCGGTGCTGCTTGAATGGTCAAAACCGAAATCAGATACTCAGCCTCCATCAGTCCACCGGGTATCAGCTTCAGCGCAAGACGGTTGTTTTGCGGCGGTCTTATGCGATGAGCACGCAAATCGGTGAGCATAGAGTGGCAGTCACGGATAAACTGAACGCCATCACGTGGTCGCCGCAACACGTCGGCACGGACTGCAGCAAAGTCGTGGCAGACAAACTCCGGACCGTAGACGATCCGCGCAGGCACGAGCGCCAGATGCTCCCAAGTCTTCGCCCGCTCCATCTGATGTGTGCGCAGGGTGGACAAACGCACAGTAGGCGCACCCGCGCCACCAGATGGGCGCAACCGTGTGTCAATTTCGTAGACAATCCCACCCCGCATGGGGGTGCTGAGCGCAGTTTTCAGACGGTTTGAGAAGCGGTGTGCGCCGTCAATATCGGCATCCCTATCACGGGTTTTTCCATGGGCGATGAAAACGATATCCAAGTCTGACAGCGGCATCATCTCCCCCATACCCAGCTTGCCATACCCGGCAATTGAGAGGTGCGGATGCTTATCCTTCTGCGCCGGGTAATAGTTGGAAGCCACAAGGTCTACCGCTCGCTCTAGGGCCTCGCTTGCCAGATCGCTCAGCAGAACCCGCGCCTCCGCAGGCTCGATGCGCTGTCGCCACACCCGCAAATAGGCGAGGTAGAGCATCTCGTTGACGTGCAGGCGCAACGCCTCCAATTGGGATTCGTAATCGCGCTGTATCGCAACAAAACTGCCAAGGTCTTGCCGTTCGTCTGCCGTTGTACGCGCCACACCACCCCGCTGAACTAAGGTATCGACGACGTGCGGGCTTTGACGCAGCAAGATTGCCATCGCTCCGCCACCGGTGAGAGGTTCCAAAATATCGGAAGCAAGATCGGCGTGTTCGGCGAGCAAAAGCATGTACTGACCACCGGGAGGCAGTGAGCGGAAAAAACTGTCTATAGCCTGCACACTTTCGTCCGCCCGGTCGCTGCTCGCCAGCAATTCGACAAGGCTCTTATAGAGTGGTGCCATACGCGAAGAAGAGTGTGGCGGCACACCATAAACCACAAACAACTCTCGCCATTGCTGCAAAATGGTCTGGCTCAGATCACTCAGTGCAAGGTTGCCCGCCTTCCCAACCGGTGTCTTTTGGGGAGTGGGTGCTGCTCCCGCCGCTTCATCAAACAACGCTGTAAATATGGAGTGCACACGCCGCCTCATGGATGAGACCAGTTCGGTGAGCGTCGCTTCATCGCTATGAGACAACGTTGCGAACAAAAGAAACGCATCGGCTTCACCGGTTTCCATTCCCGGAACATGGTGCACATGGCCATCATCGATCATCTGCACGCGGTTCTCCAACCCACGCAGCAGACAATAGGCACCGCGCAAAAACCGACCGTCTTCAGCGGGCAGTCTTCCGCTGGCAACCAATTTCTCTACAGCCTCCAGCGTATTCACGGTTTGCAGCCCGGGCGTGCGCCCGCCCCACACCAGTTGCAACCCGTTCGCTATGAATTCGATCTCGCGAATGCCGCCGGTGCCCAGTTTAAGATGGAACCCCCGCAGGCGATCCAACGGAACATTCTCCGTACGCTCCTCAGCCAGATCCGGATGCTCATCACGAATACGGCTTTTGATGCCCGCAATGTCATCCAAGGCGCGATAGTCCAGCGTCTTGCGCCAGACAAACGGGGTAAGCTCCTTCAAAAAAGCTTGGCCGGCAGCCAAATCACCCGCCAC
Organism: Pseudomonadota bacterium; assembly: GCA_039815595.1. Lineage (GTDB taxonomy): Bacteria > Pseudomonadota > Alphaproteobacteria > Rhizobiales > Rhizobiaceae > Pseudahrensia. The sequence continues at coordinate 33,504 of JBCBYZ010000013.1, forward strand.
CGGACGTGCCTTCATCATTGCCAATCGACGCCACGGTGCGGCGTGGAAAAAATGAAAATCGAGACCCGCATCGGTCGCCATCGCCAAGCCGGTAACAGACGGATCGGGTCGCAGCCGCCAGTCCACACGCCAGATGCGCTCACCAAACTGCCCGCTCAGCAATTGCGTGACCGACTTGGCAATGCGGGCGGCGATATCCGTTTTACCCTGCCCCGGTAGCACACGAAATTGCTCAGCATCGAAGAAGGCGATCACATCCACATCGCTTGAATAATTGAGATCGCGGCCACCCAGCTTGCCCAGGCCAAGCAGAAAATACCCGTCCAACGGATCATGTTCGTCCTTGGGGAAATAACGCGAAAGAGCGTGTTGCGAGACGGCAAATCGACAAGCTTTTTGCAGGCTCCAGTCGGCAAATGCGGCCCAAACCCCGCCGAGCCTGCGATTGGATTCGACCAGATCATGGACCCGCACCTCATCGTCCAACCCGTTTGGATCAAACAGCGCGTCCTCGCCAAGCATCGCATGCGCATACCAAACGGCGACCGCTCGTTTTGCTTTCGAGAGCGCGGCGACAAATTCCTTTTGCGTTTCGGCGTTCTTGATCGACTGACCAAAACAGGTGTCAAACCGCGCCCGTAGGACCACTGGCGAAACATCATCCGGCACAAAGATAAGGTCCGACACATCCAACAATTGTCTGACATGGGTGTGCGGCCCAAGCACTCGTACGGATTCAATCATTGATGTGGAAACCACCGCTCAGACCCCACGCAGGCGCGAAAGATCGACAGCGGTTTCACCCCATTCATGTTTGCGCGTGTCCCGGTCCTTCAACCAACGGACGAACAGTGTTTTACGGCGGACCGGCAATCTGGCGTCCAGCACAACATGGTGTTCGATGCCATCCACCCGAAACGAGCGAAACGCCTCGCGCATTGTGCACCACCCAACGAGAAGGACGGCATTGCGAAAAAAGCTGAGTTGGATTGGCCAGACCGTTCTCCTGCTGCGTTGGCCTTTCAAATCACGGTAGTCGATGGTCACTTGTTTTTCTTCCCGCAGGATCTCCCTGAAAACGGCAATATCCAGTTGTGGCCGGTCATCGCGCTCAAATTGCGGGGCAAACAGGGGCGTGTCCACCAAACGATCCCGTAGAGGGGCCGGGATAACGGCCGCAATTTTCGCAATCGCGTCTTTGGCAGATCGGGACAGATCGCTATCGCCCACACCATCCACCAAACGCGCACCTAGCATAATCGCTTCCAACTCATTGGTCGTGAACATAAGCGGAGGCACATCGAACCCGTCTTCCAAAACATAGCCCACACCGGCCTCTCCACGCACGGGCACACCGCTGGCCTCCAACGCCACCATGTCCCGGTAAAGCGTGCGGAGTGACACCTCCAACTCCTCCGCCATGCGGGACGCTGCGATGGGTCGCCGTTCCCGGCGCAGGATTTGCAATATCTGCAACAGTCGGTCGGCGCGTCTCATGTGGGGCAAATCACTCTTTGGAACGGTGGCGGAGCGGAATGAAAAACCGGGTTGGCAACGAGTAGCGGCACCATACTGACATGATGGTGTCAGCATGGTGCCATTATGCTGACAGAAAGTTCAACCGGACCACACGAACATGCTTACTCTCCTTACCTTCAAACCCATGCTGGGCCTCCGCGCCCCCAGCCCTTTCGCACTCAAAGCTGATGCCCTTCTCACCATGTCGGGACTGGACTTCACCCGTGAGTATTTCACCGTCATCAAAGCGCCCCGCAAAAAACTGCCGGTTTTGCGGGACGGAGATCACTTGATCCCGGATTCTGCGCTCATCCAGCGTCATCTGGAAAACGAACACATGGTGGACTTTGATGGCCACCTCACACAACAGGAACTGGCAACTGCAACAGCTTTCCGCCGTTTGGTGGAGCATCATCTGTATTTCATCGCGGCCTGGTTTCGCTGGGAGGATTACCCAAACGACGTCAAGGACGCCTATCTCCAAGACATTCCAAAACCGCTGCGCGGGCTCTTTTTCTCCATGGCCTTGAAGCAGTTTCGCAAGACACTGCATCTACAAGGCCTCAGCCGTCACACGCGCGAAGACCTTGTGGTATTTGCCAAAGAGGACATTGGCGCCATCGCCAGCCAACTGGGTGAAAAAACGTGGTTCATGGGCGAGCAGCTAAGCAGCATCGACGCCAGCGTTGCAGGCGCACTGGAAAACAACCTCAATTGTACGCTGGAGGCGCCGCTGACCGAAGCGATCAAAGCGCATCCCAATTTGGTGGCTTATTGCCAGCGCTTCCGGGGTGAACTGTACGGTGAGGCATGATCGTGACATCGTCCAGTATGAGCAAACCGCACACTTCGTGGCCGATGGACGCCGCAGTTCAAGCCGCATTCGCAGCCATGTCAAAACGCGCAGGCAATGTCCTGCTGCAAGTGCGCGAACGCATCCTAGCACAGTCCGCCGCCAATGCCGCCATCGGGCCTGTTACCGAAACACTTAAGTGGGGCCAGCCATCCTACCTGACGGATCAAACGAAAGCAGGTAGCACGCTGCGATTGGGCGCGACCAAAAAGGATAAAGAGCCTGCCATTTTCGTCCATTGCCAGTCCGGTCTGGCTGAGGAAATTCGTGATCTTTATGGTCACACGCTGTCTGTCCCTGACAAACGACACATCGTGTTGCCGGACACCATCGAAGATCACACGGATGCGCTGGATCACATCATTGCACTTATCCTGACTTATCACGCCCGCAAACGCTCAAGACATTGATCGTGCATGCCGACAGTCTGAAACCATGTGCCGTCTGGACGACCTGCCTTTGTCTTTCTATAAGCCGCCCGGATTGCATTTCGAATTGCAGTTCGGATCACACCGGGTTCTCACAAGGGTTTCAAAGGCGTTTCATGGCAGGCCACAGCAAGTTCAAAAACATCATGCACCGCAAAGGGCGTCAGGACGCCGTACGCTCCAAGATGTTTGCCAAACTATCCAAAGAGATCACCGTTGCTTCCAAACTGGGTGGCCCCGACCCCGACGGCAACCCGCGCCTCCGTCTGGCCATCCAGAACGCCAAGGGCCAGTCCATGCCCAAGGACAACATCCAGCGCGCGGTCGATAAAGGGAACGCGGGAGACAGCGACGATTATTTTGAAATCCGCTACGAGGGCTATGGTCCAGGTGGCGTCGCAGTAATCGTGGAAGCGCTGACCGACAACAAAAACCGGTCCGCAGGCAACATCCGAGCTGCCTTCACCAAAAACGGCGGTCAGCTTGGGGAAACAGGATCAGTCGGTTTCATGTTCAACCGCATCGGCGAGATCAAATACCCCGCATCCGCCGGTGACGAAGACGCGGTTATGGAAGCGGCCATTGAAGCCGGAGCGGACGACGTCGTCAGCGACCTGTCAGAAGAAGGCGACGGCCACGTGATCCACACGGGCTTTGAAGACATGGGCGATGTGGCGAACGCCCTGGAAAGCACTCTGGGCGAAGCTGAAAGCGTCAACCCAACTTGGAAGCCGCAAAACACCGTGCCGGTTGGCGAAGATAAGGCCGGCACCCTGATGAAACTCATCGATGCTCTTGAAGATGATGACGACGTGCAAAACGTCTATTCAAACTTTGAGATCGACGACGATGTGATGGCCAAGCTCAACGGTTGATTGGGGCGTCTCCTCACCATCAGCTTCTTGCGCTTCAACTGCTTCAATCTCGTTGAGCGCCGGATCATCTAGGCGACGCATTGCGTCATCCACGTCCGTTTTCTTGATGCCGGCACTGTCTGACGGTTCGGCTTCTTGTGAAGCAAAACTGCGCGTTTGCGCCTCATCATCCCTTTTGGTGTCAGCGCTTACGCTGGCACGATCCTGATCCGTGACGTTTTTCGCCACTTTGTGTGCCACCGCGTTGGGCTGCACCAAAGGTTGCATAAAGGCTTTGTCGTAGAGCGGCTTCACAGCCTTATGGATGCCGTAAGCATTGGCTTGTCCAACCACCACGCCGTCAGCGATCAGCTTGTTTTTCAAAAGCTGCGCCACCCCCGCATCCAAATGCAAATGCCGTTGCAGCATGGCGGTGGTGCAAGAATTGTGAGCCCGCACGATCGTTTCTGCCCATTTGATAATATGCGTGGCGGGCAAGACCGCACCGGATGAAACCGTAGCTGTGGCAGGTTGCAGGACGGACAGCGGCACAAGGCCGGACAAGGCCGCAGCACCGCCAAGCCGACTACCGATACGA
>JBCBYZ010000051.1:0-21392 GCA_039815595.1 Pseudomonadota bacterium
CAATGGCAGCCAATTCGCCAAAAAATTCCCCGGCGTTGCAATCGTTGAAGATCACTTCGCGGCCTTCCACCATGCGCACCACAATGCGCGCGGACCCCGTGATTATGAAGCGTACATCGTGCGATTGTTCGTGGTGATCGATGATCAGTTCATGTGGCTGATACGTGCGCCAAGTGCACCGTTTGGAAAACCCATCGCAAAGATCAGCATCCAAACCGGCAAAAAGCGGTATTGTTTTGAGGTGGTCCATCTGCCGGCCTTCGCTGCGCCCCGTCCGAGCGCATTTGCGGGCTAACATACAACAAAAGTCTGTTTTGCCAACGGCTTGTTGGCAGGGTGGCATTGCCAGTCAACGCCCCTCAGCCAGTGGGTCGGCGCGACGGCTTTGTCACGGCCACCTCAAAATTCGCCAATCGAAAGCGGGTTAGTTCATCGGGTGTAAAGACGTAGAGTTGGGCCGGGGGTGTCTGCGACGCTTTTAGCCAAACTTGCAAGTCCACACCCATATCGACAAGCAACTGTTGGCACAAAGCAGTTATGAATTGCGCATCGCGCATGCCGGTCTGCAATGTCCCCACGGCTTGGGGAAGAGCGTGGACTTGGTGGACGCCAACAAAGGCTTCCTCGCCAACGGTCCGGTAGAGCCCGCTTGCAAGGATCAATGGACAAGCGGAGGCGCAATAGCCATGGGCGGCAACGGCGGTCCTGATACCGGCAGCTCGGATGGCCCTCCCCATGGCCAAGGCATCGCTGACAGACCCGCCCGGTGAATGAAGCGTGATCTCGGCAATCGCTTCACCATTGGTGTCCATGAATGTGGTTAAGCGGTCCGCTGCGCCGGGATCAATCGTTCCGACAGCAGATGCCCGCCCCTCCGGTCCCAGAACAAATCGCATGGGCGCCGCCATCGCTGCCCCGTCCAGCGGGTCCAGCCATCCGGGTAGATCAGGCTTTTTGCGCGATGGGCCAAGCGGCATGGTGCGTGGAAAGTAGGGCCGCGTTTGATCCCCCGGTGATGGAAGTGTGAGCGGGGCCGGTTGGCCCGTTCGGTTGCCGGGAAGGCCTTGGGGGGCATTGGCCACCAGCGTTTGGTAGTCTTGAACGAGGATCACCACGCTTAAGCCCAACATCGCCAAGAACACCAGTTTCAAAAACCGTCCGTCCGCCACGGTACGCAAAAAGGCTGTGATCGGCTTTTCGGCCACGGGCTGGGCGTTTTCGGACAGGTCCGCCAGTGGGTTGGATCTCTGACGAAAGGTGGACCAGCGATCCTGCAGCGATGGTGTCGGTCTCTCTTCCAAGATCATCGTGTCCCGTGTCCGGCGCCCTTAACCGTTGCCAGTGCCAGTGCCCGTGCCCGTGCCCGTGCCGGCGGTGGTGCTCGCAGAAGAATTTGCGGAAAGCTTTGTGACCTTCGGGTCCCCACTCATGATCGTGTCTACAGTGCGTGACCGGTCTCGCCCATCGTCAGGTGGAGGACTGCTTGGATTGTCGGGAGCGCCATCGTCGAGAGACCCCATGCGGTTAAGCTCTTTGTACAGTTTGACAGCGCGGATCATGTCATTCGCGGTCACTTCATTGGCCGATCCGTCTTCCCCTTCTTCTTTGCGGATCGCCGCCTGCACCGCTCCCAAGATGAAGATCAAAACGGCAGGCAGCAGGTCGATGGATATCGCCCCCGCCCAAGAGGGCATGAAGTCCCCTGCATAGCGCAACACGGCTTCGGGCGAGGACAGTGGCGTGAAACGCACAGTTTGAGCCGCAGGGCGTGTGATGATTTCGTCAGCCGCTGCCGCCAAAACCTCGCTTTGTGCTTTCACAGAGCTTTCCACGCGCCCCACAACGTCCGTCTGCCTGTTGGCCAGATCAACCGTCGAACCGTCTGCCACCGGCGCAATGAATGTGCGACCGAGGTCTTCCGCGGCCCGTTTGACGGCGGGAGCAATTGAACTCTGTTGCAGCGACGCAATCGTTCCAGAAAGGGCAACGGCCTCGTCGGCAAAAGCATTGGCGCGGTTTGCAACGGGGCCGGGGGACGAGACAAGTTTGCGCATGGCTGCCAGCCGTTTTCCGCCCTCTTCAAACAGGTCTTTGGTGGGTTCACGCGATGCGGTGATTTCATCGCCCAAGGTCGATAACTGTCGAGCCATTTGGGTGAGCAATTGTACGACGGTTCCGCTGCCGGATGTACCGGTCAATGCGCCAGAGGACGCCTCTTCGCCCGCCAGACGTGAAAACCTCTGCGACGCAATTTGAATGTCCGGCAAAAGGCTTTGGGCCGCCAGCGCATTGTCATGCGCCACCTGTAACTCTTGCTGATAGCGCTCTGTCGTGTTCGCAAGATGCTGTTCCAGTGCCGCGCCACCGGCAAGTGCAGCAGCGTTGAGCCAGGACGACATGGCGACAATCATCATGCTGCCGAGCGCCATGGCGAGATAAAGCGAGCCCCGCCCGTAACCCGGGCGTACATGGGGCATGAAGCGCATGAGGTAGGACCAGAAACCGAAAATCGCCACAGAAACGGCCACGGAATAAACAACCGCACCGTAGAACACGACTGTGGGGGAACCGTTCAGCAGTTCACGGACACCAAGATAGGTGTAAACCCCTGAGGCAAGTGCCAAGATGCCCAGCGTCGCCGTGGTCATTGTTTCAAGACCAGCCTGCGCCTTGCGTAAATCACGCCCCATATGACTTCCCTTACACGCTACATATTCGAATGGGCCTGCGCCCATCCTATCAAGCGGAAAACTTAGGGCCGATATGTGGCAAAAAGAAAGGGCCCGGCCCGTGCCGGACCCTTCCTCCATCGTTCGCCCCTATGCGGCGAAAGTGCAGATGCGCTTTCTTATGTGCGTTTAACAGTCGTCGATGTAGACGCGGCCCCTGCGGTCCCGGTAACGGCATTGTCCGTCTTCGGTTGCGCGCCCGATCAGCGCTCCGGCCAAACCGCCAGCGGCTGCGCCAACGGCGGCCCCGCCCGGTGTGCCGGTAGCGATTGCGCCGATGGCCCCGCCGGCACCTGCGCCGACTGCCGCGCCACGCTGGGTTGCGTTGCACCCGGCCAAGGCGACAAGTGCAACCAATGTAATGAGAATTTTAGACATGAAAGACGGCCCTTATTTTGAATATGGATCATCGAAACAGCGCATTGCGGCGCAATTTGCAGCCGTAAAGTCACAAAATGTAACAGCGTAAAGAGCGTGTTTGATCAGCAGTCTACTTTTTGGTTGCACGGTAGATGCCGTCCCAATCGTGGGGCGTACCGTTCTCTCGCAACTCCTCAAACCGGGCGGTGTAAACAGCGTATAGCGCTTGAAGGTCGGGCATGGCGGGGTTCATCGCAACGGTTTCTTTAGCCAGCATCATCGCGCGCCGTGTTGCTTTGGTGCCCCGAGGCGCATCGCCGACTTTGAACGCGCTCAGCATTTCGGCGTGAGCCTGCATAAGGCCTTCAAGCTCGGTGCGGTTCAATTCGGTTTCCCGACCTAACAGTGTCCAGACGGTGAGCGGTGTATCCCGCCCCATAACTTGCAAGGTATCGACCTGCAGGGCGATGAACCTGAATGCACCCTCCAAAGTTTCTGAGGCGACCAGATTGTCCAGACCGTAAAGCTTGGTCTGGCCTTCCACCCGAGAGGCAACGTTTACCGCGTCCCCGATGGCAGAGTAGTTGAACCGCTGCGTGGATCCCAAATTGCCGACGCAGCAAAGCCCGGAGTTCAAACCGATGCCGACATCAATCGGTTTTTCGAGCTGGGCGTTCAGGGATTTGAGCGCCGCCCGCATGTCCAGCAGGCCTTCGCAGGCCAATTGCCGATGATCCTCTTGATCCAAAGGGGCGTTCCAAAACGCCATAACGGCGTCTCCCATATATTTGTCGATGGTCGCGCCGCGGTCCAGGAGCGCGGTGGTCATGGGGGTTAAAAATCGGTTGAGCAGATTGGTCAGCTCTGTCGGAGCCAACCCTTCAGAAAGGCTGGTGAAGCCGCGTATATCGCAAAACAAAAGGGTGAGTTCCTTGTCTTCGCCCCCCAGTTTCAGCGCTTCCGGCGTGCCCGCAAGACGGTCCACCATGGCCGGTGCCAGATAGCGTCCAAAAGCGGACCGAACCTGTTTGCGTTGACGCTCTGTGATCAAAAGATTGGCCGCGGTGCCGCCGATATAGGCGGTGACCAACGAGAAGCCGGCCACCAAAGGACTGGCCACCAGATACTGGCTGGTAAACATCTGCCAAAAGGCAGCGACAACCAAAGTCATCAAAACCAGTGTGAAAAAACCACCGGCGACGGCCCTGTAAATGGCAGCGCAAACAAAAGAACTGCCACCGCCAAGAGGGCCGCCGTGAGTTCCAGCCCCGGTGTCCAATCCGGGCGTGACAGGAACGGTCCGGCGATCATCTGATCTATGATATCGGCATGGATGGATACCCCGGCGACAACCTGTTCCAACGGCGTCGCCCGCAGGTCCAGTAACCCGGCAGCCGACGTGCCGATCAGCACGATGTGGTTTTGGATTTCAGACCGCAGCGCGGTTTCTTGTTCTGCACTTTCTGGTTCACTCAAAAGCCGATGGGCGGCCACAACGGGTTTCTGATCCGACGGTGAGTGATAGACCAACAGCCCGCCATTGGCGTCTGTCGGTATGGTGAGAGCGCCGATCTGCGCCGATACGACAGCGTTGCTGCCCGCCGCCACTTCGCCGCTGCCATCGGTCATTTTGATTTTGAAAGAGCCTGCCCCTTGCGCCACCCGCAGCGCTTCGCTGGCCAGAGAAGGGTAGAAAAGACCGTTGACCGGACGCAGCAAAATCGACGTACGCACAACCGCATCGCTTTGTTGATCCGCCTGAAAGCTGAATTCACCGATGCCCGTTGCGGCCTCATCAAGCATGGTCAGATTGCGCACGGCTCGCGACGTTTCATCGGCCAGGCGAGCGGGCAGCGTGCCACTCACCCCGGTACCGGCCTTCGGTCTTGGCGGTTCGGTGCCCCGAGGCGAAAGGACCAACCCCGTCACAACCGGGAGCTCGGCGATAGCGGCGGCAAAGGCTCGGTCATGATCCAGCGCCTTGGGATCAAACGTCCCGGGCAAATCCACGGCCACCCCCGCCTTGCGCAGACGGTCCAGCGAGATGACGGGCGACGTGCGATCCGGTTCTGCAAACACCATATCAAAGACGATGACAGCCGCACCCAAGTCTTTCAGCCGACGGGTCAACCTTGCCAGTTCCGTGCGCGGCCATGGCCATTGACCCAGCCGTTGCAAAGACTGCTCGTCAATATCGACAATGACGATATCCGACCCGCTAAAGCTGCGTGGTTTCGCGACCTGATAGGCGTCAAAGACCAGTGTATTGAGTCGCTTGAGAGGCGATCCAACACCGCCAGCCAGGCCAAACAGCGCCCAAAACAGCGCGCACAAACCAAGGCCGCCCAACCAAACCGGAAGCAATTTGTTGCGCAAAAGCCGCATTGCGTTTCGAAATCCACTTTATCGGCCAAAAACCACCCAGTGTAACAGCATGTGATGAAACGCCGTTTGACCGCAATGAGGGTGGGGGTAAAAGTTGCCCGTGGAATGGAGACCAGCGCCTGTGATCGCTTCAACACGCAAAAATAACCACATTGCTGGCCTCGTAAAGGTCAGCAAAACCGTTCTGGCATTGTGTGCAATGTGTGTGGTCTCATTCAGTTCGCTGGACGGCGCCCGCGCCCGAGAGGCGATCTCTTTTCAACAGGTCCTTGCAAGCCCCGACGATGCACAACTGAACTTGGATTATGCCCGTCAGCAGGTTGCCGCGGGCAATCTGCAACAGGCCAGCGCTGCCTTGGAGCGCTTGCTTTTGGTGCAGCCCAATTGGGATTCGGTGCGCTTGTTTTATGGCATCGTCTTGTACCGTTTGGACGATCTGTCTGGCGCCAAACGTGAACTGAAGATCCTTGAAGGTCGCGATCTGTCGCCCAAGCAGGAAGGCGAGCGGCGAAAGTATTTAGCGCTGGCCGAGCAAGCGAGCCAGCGTGTGCGCATGAGCGCCCGGTTTTCTCTCGGTGTGCGTACGGACAGCAATCCGGGCCGCTTGAACGACGAGTTCGACTTTTTTGGGGTGGAGGACGGGCCTGACAGTGCTTTCACGGGTGCGAGCCAATTCCGCGTTGAGGTGGATTTCTCCAACGGTCGAGGTGACTTTGCCTTTGTTCAATTGGGTGGGGTTTTCAATCAGTACTTCGAAGTTGGCCGTGCCGATTTCGCCCATATCCCGTTGAAGGCCGGAGTCACTCTGCACCGTTTTGGTGGCACCATCACACCCTATGTCTTTGCCAGCCACAGCATCGTGCAGGACGAAGAGTTCCGCAGTGAAGCTGGCGGCGGGATCGATACCAACTGGTCGATCAATTCCCAACTCGACTGGTTTTTGAACGGCTTTGCGCAGTATCAGGACTATGACGAAACGTCTTTTAGCTTCATTGGCGACCTTCGTGACGGCTGGTTGTATGGCGGCAGAACCGGATTGCGTTGGCGACCGAGCGACCGTCAAACGCTCACGTTGAGTGGGAGCGTCAGACGCAAGGATGCCGAGGGCGACAGCTTCACCCCGGATGGTTTTTCTTATGATTTCGCCAAGATCGAGGTATCATCTCTGACACTGTTGGGTCGCGGCTTTTACCTCAATGCGAAGGCGTCCTATTCGCAGACCAATTACGATGAGGTCGACTTCTTCACGTCGTTTTCCGAAATCCGCGAAGACGAACGGTTCTACGCGCGGGTAGCCGTGGGCGCGCCATTGAGCGCATTGTTTGCCCCTGCCAACATCGAATTGCCGGAGGCGATTGCGGACATCGTAGCGCAGGTCGGTGTTTCTTACACGGATCAGGAGTCCACCATTTCAAACCTCACATTTGACAATTGGTCCGGCGACCTTTTGTTCACGAAGAGGGTCCAGTTCTGATGCGATTGCTTAAGACGATGCCCAATGCAAAACCCGCACTGTTGAAGCGGTTAGCCCAGTCCGCCGCCATAGTGATGCTGGCAACTAGCCTGCCGATACAGTCGGTTTGGGCTGCACCCATCATTGGTACCAGCGCAGCGGTGCGCGGAAACGTGTTTGTGACGACACAGGGAGCGGAACGTAAGGCGCGTGTCCGCGACGCAATCAAGCTGGAGGACCGCGTGCTGACGCGCGATGACAGCGCCTTGCAGATTTTGCTTCTCGATCAAACGACCTTCACCGTCGGCCAAAACTGCGACATGACCATCGATCGCTTTGTATACGACCCGGCAACATCTGCTGGAACGGTAAGCGCGCGGGTGGCCAAGGGCGCGTTTCGGTTCATGAGCGGGCGCATCGGCAAGCAAAACCCGACCAACGCCAGTGTGGATACTCCGGCGGCCACCATCGGCATTCGGGGAACATCGTTTGAAGGTATTGTGGGCGAAGACGCCATCGCTTTGGCGGGTCTTGCCGGTCTCAACACCGCAGACGCGGACCCCAGCAGCGCCAGCATTGTGATCTTGAAAGGGCCGGGTCCGCGTCGCAATTCGCTGGATAGTGTGGGGGCCATTACGGTGTCGAACAGTGGTGGATCGCAGATTTTGACTGCGCCCAACTACGCCATTTTCGTGCCAGCCATCGGCGCAGCACCCTCCGTACCCTTCCAGATGACCGCTGCCATGCAGGACTATCTGGACTTCTTCCTGCGTTCTGAACCCAATGGCGCGCCGGTTAACCCGGCTGATGTGTTAGACAGCGCAGAAGGTGAAGCCGGCCAAGACAAGTTCGAACTGCCGGAAATCGGTACCGACCCGCCAGCCGAAGAACTGGAAGACGGCCTCCAAGACCCCAGCATCCAGATAACGGCTTAGGACAACATCAACTGGCGGAGGGACGGCGTTCGTCGGCGATGGAGATGATAAGCCTAGCTTGGGATGACGACTTCACCGCACTGGCAGGCGGGCGTAGATAGGCGCGATCAGGCTGTTTAAAGCCCGTCGCAGTCGTTTGCTTTCGGCACTGGTCTTGTTGCGATGCGGTACCGATTTTTCCGGCGCTGCATGTCCCAAGAAATCACATAGCTTTTCCCAACCCTCATCGCTCTCAAGACATATTTGGGTCAAAAGATGAGGCGAGTGTGCGAAGTACGACGTCACTTCGGAATTATGGTCGTGATATATTTTGTGGAATTGGTCTTTTCGACCGAACGGTCGATAATAGCCGTACGCATTCTTCATTGAGTTGAACACACCTGTCCGATAACCGTGGCTTTCGATGCTACGATACCACGTGTCAGCATCTTTTCGGACTGTGAGGATAAACCGGGCATTCTCCCCATATTTCCGATGGATTTCCTTATAAACCAGCGGCCAAGGCCAGTCCTCAAAAGCGTCATACTCCTCAACGGTGGCATCAATTGCAGCGACATTCCCGCCGCGAACCTCTGCCAAGAGTGCTTTTTTGGGTCCACAAACTGAGTAGCCCAGCTCTTGCAACATGACTTTGAGACTGGAGGTGCCGGTCTTGCTCAGCCCAACCACGACGACTTTCTGGTGCTCTTTCGCACCTTTTCCAAACGTGTTGGGCATCTTTTTCCTTGTCATTCTTGCCTCAGTATCGAGATCGCTTTGACCGGTTCAGACCGCATTTTTTGAGCAGACCCGCGAGGTTGGCAGCAAGGTCAGTTTAAAGTCTCGGCAACTCTACGCCTGCTTTTTTGAGACTTGCTTTGTCCATTCCGTAGCCGAAGTAATCAAGGTCAGCCTTGTAATGTGCGGCAATGCGATCAAGATGCTGTTGCGTTAGCTCCACGTCGGTTCTGCTCGATTTCTTTTCGTGAATTCGTGCGGCGGGTGTTGGCTGGTTCATACGTTTGGCAAACCGGACAACGACGTCATCAACGCTATCCTCAAAGCGAAATATTTCACAGTCAGGATAGAGAAAATCCGTCTGCATCCGAAAGTGATTGTCTCGGTACCAAGGGTTCAGGCGTTGCCGCAAAAAGGAGTAGTGCAGCCATCCTCCGAAACTCAAACTGTCCCTCAAAAGGCGGGGCTTGCGTTTTTGGAAGCGGTATTCGCTGATCAGACGCGCTACGGGGTGTCGCACAATCAAGAATGACCAATCCACCGAACCTGGGGCAATTTGCTCGACCAGAGGTCCGCCATGAAGGTGTTGCAAGGACACAGGGTAGGGCAGGTTTGGGTCGTCATTTTTAAAGGTCAACGGACCGCAGTGCGCCATCACGCGCTCTACTGAGGAACCGCCGGTTTTGGGAATGTGGATGAATAAAATCCGTTTTCCCGCGTGAGTGAGCAAAGGCAATTGTGTCGGCTCACGCTATCGCCAATGTTCAAGCAGCCATGGCGTTGGACGCACGTGCTTGTAAAGCTTCTTCCAAGCCGCTTCGACAGGCCATTCTCCGCGAGCCGCTTCTTCGATGTCTGGCTTTCCAGTAAAAACCACAAGGATTGCATCTTTGGGCAGTTTGGGAGTGGAGAAAAAGTTGAAGGGCCAGCCTGGCATCAGGCTGTGCTTGAAACTCAAACACCAGTTTGGTGGGAAAAAATCCACCTTGCCGATGGTCCGGCAGACAAATGTTTGGCTGTTGCGATATTTGTCCATCATCGCCATCGGATCTTTGATGAACAGGTCCCAAACTTTGGTAAGAGTTCCGATTTCGTACCGAAAGATCGACATGTTACCGATGCCCTGTCCCGGCTGGGTCCAGTTTTCTGCGGTGATAAACGGTGACCCGGGTTGCTCGTCAAAGAGCGGATCAATCGAGTTTGTAATTAACAAATCCAGATCGAAATGCATCACCACGCCGCTCAAGCCCGGAACCGCTTTGTCGAACAAGAACATGCGTCGGAAGGGGTGAAAGCGCATCCGTTCAGGCAGGTTGAACTCCGGCATATCCAAGACTTCCACACCATCTTCAATGCCGGAACGGTCGTCCGTCAGGCAGACAAAGCGCAGCGGACGGGCTGTGTTGCGTGAAACCATATGGAAAAGGCGGTTTACATATTCCGGCCCGTACCGGTCACCCCATTTGAGGCAAATGACTGTCTGCTGGTCGTCGGCATTTTTGTCGGAAGCGTCTGACATGATTGCTGTTTCCATCGTATGCACCAAACAGTAAGTGGAGCAACACTGATTGTTTGGAGTTGTTTGTTACCGGCCTAGAGGTAGCCTTTGTTCCGTAGGTAGTTTTCGACTGTGTCAGCCAGTTCAGCGGCAGTCTCCCCAAGTGTTTTCAGATGAAGCTCTGGATTTTCCGGGGCTTCATAGGGGGCGTCGTAACCGGTGAAGTTTTTGATTTCGCCCTTAATGGCTTTTGCATAAAGGCCCTTCGGATCTCGCGCTGCACATTCTTCAAACGGCGTGTCTACAAAGACCTCAATAAATTCATCGGCTTCCACCAAACTGCGGGCCATATCTCTGTCGGCCTTGTAGGGCGATATCAGTGAGACCAAGGTGATGATTCCCGCATCGACCATAAGTTTTCCGACTTCAGCAACACGTCTGACATTTTCAACCCGGTCTCCTTCCAGAAAGCCAAGGTCACGGTTCAATCCATGCCGTACATTGTCACCGTCCAAGCTATATGTGTGGCGCCCTTCAGCGGTCAAACGTTGTTCCAGCAGATTAGCTATCGTGGACTTGCCGGAGCCGGAAAGCCCTGTGAACCATAAGACAACCGACTTTTGGCGCTTGATTTCCGACCGAGCTTTCTTATCCACCAGCATTGCCTGACGATGAATGTTGCTTGCCCGGCGCAGCGGAAACGAGATCATCCCGGCAGCTGCGGTCGCGTTGGTCATCCTGTCTATGATCACGAAGCAACCGGTCTCCGGGCAGTCGCTGTACCCGTCAAATGGAATCTCTTCCTGAAGCGAAAGGTTCACAACGCCAATCTCATTTTGCTCCAGACTGTTGACCGAGATTTTAGCAAGGCTGTTGACGTCCAGCCGGTGCTTCAGCGTGGTAACGGTTGCCACGACCTGTGTGCACTCGGTGCGTAAAATGTATTCGCGTCCGGGTATAAGGGGTTTTTGATCAAACCAGACGAGATGCGCGGCAACCTGATCGGCCACGTGGGGTCGATCGTCTGGACTGACCAGCATGTTGCCGCGTGCGAGTTCCACCTCGTCTTCCAAAACGAGCGTAACCGAGTTATCGAACGTGGCTCGCTCAACGTCTTCAAAACCGTTTATGATCCTCACGACCTTGGTGGACTGCCCCGAGCGCGCAACTGTAATTGTATCGCCGATTGTTACGCTGCCTTGCGCAATGGTTCCGCAGAAGCCTCGAAAATCCAGATTGGGCCGGTTCACATACTGAATAGGAAACCGCAATGGACCGTCTTGACGGCTGCGCTTCGGTAAGACCTGATCAAGATGACCCAAGAGACTAGGCCCATCATACCAAGGCATTTTGTTCGAGCGATCGACAACGTTGTCGCCGAAACGGGCTGAAATGGGAATTGCAACAACGTCTTCGAAACCGAGGTCCTTTGAGAACGCTGCAAAGTCCGCACAGATCGTGTCGAACACGCTCTTATCATGCCCGACCAGATCGATCTTGTTGACGGCCAAGACGACCTGCCGAATGCCCAAAAGGCTGACGATATGAGCGTGCCGACGCGTTTGCTGCAGCACTCCTTTGCGGGCATCTATGAGTACAACCGCTAGGTCTGCGGTTGAGGCACCTGTGGCCATGTTTCGCGTGTACTGCTCATGTCCAGGGCAGTCCGCCACAACGAAACGGCGTTTTGGCGTGGAGAAGAACCGGTAGGCGACATCAATGGTAATGCCTTGTTCTCGCTCGGCTTCAAGTCCATCCACCAACAGCGCAAAATCCGTATCTCCGGCTGCATTGCCCTTGTGTTTTGAGTCGGATTCAAGTTTCACCAATTGATCTTCGAATATCTGCTTGGAGTCGAAGAGCAAGCGCCCGATCAATGTTGATTTACCGTCATCCACGGACCCGCATGTCAAGAACCGCAGCATCGTGACATCGTCTTGAGCTGGTGGCTTTAGGGCGCGTTCCGCGACTGCTTCAGACATCTAGAAATATCCCTCGCGCTTTTTCCGCTCCATAGATGCGTGTTCGTCACGGTCTATCATGCGGCCTTCCCGCTCCGATGTGCGGGACAGAAACATTTCTTGAACAATGCCTTCCAAGGTGGAAGCGGTTGATTCAACGCCGCCCGTCAAAGGGTAGCAACCCAACGTTCTGAAGCGCACCATGCGCATCTGAAGGGTCTCGCCGGGAAGCAGTTCCATGCGGTCATCATCCTTCATGATGATCGTGCCATCCCGTTCAACAACCGGGCGTTCCTTGGCAAGGTAAAGCGGAACGATCTCGATTTTCTCGCGGGCAATATATTGCCAAATGTCCAGCTCCGTCCAATTTGACAGTGGGAACACGCGAACGGACTCCGATGCTTGGACCCGCGTGTTGTAGATCTTCCACATTTCGGGGCGCTGGTTTTTGGGGTCCCAAACGTGGTTTGCGCTTCTGAAGGAGAATATACGTTCTTTCGCCCGGGAAGCTTCTTCGTCCCGCCGGGCTCCACCAAAAGCGGCATCAAAGCGGTGGTGGTCGAGTGCTTGGCGCAGCGCCAAAGTCTTCATCACATGCGTGTGGTGGGATGAGCCGTGAGAGAAAGGACCAACGCCTTCTTTCACGCCGTCCTGATTGATGTGGACCAGCAGATCCAAATCCAGTTCCTTTGCGATGCGGTCACGAAACGCCGTCATCTCCTGAAACTTCCAGGTTGTATCAACATGCAACAGAGGAAACGGCAACTTGGCTGGATAAAACGCTTTGAGTGCCAAATGCAGTAAAACCGAGGAGTCTTTGCCGATAGAGTACAACATGACCGGTTTGCTACAGGTCGCGACGACCTCTCGCATTATGTGAATGGCTTCGGCCTCAAGATGATCGAGATGTCGCGAAGCACTGGAATCGATCTGCAAAACGCACTCCTGCTTCTAAGGCTTTGGGCTGGGCGAACAGCGTTGGTTAGCCCCGTTTGATGGGGCTGTTTGCAAGAGTGCGACCCCCGGATACTCGGCTAAGCTATTGGCCCGATCTTGGTTGCAGTTGCAATGTCTAATGCAAAAAAACCCACGGAATTTAGTTGGTACACAACTGATGAGGCAGAAGACATCGCGGCCTCGACGACGATCAAGCCCGTCTTGTCAAATTTGTGGCGTGTCGAGATGGGCCCCTTTCGCCTTGCACTGGAAGACCGTGCTCCCAAGCGCGTTGCGCAAAGCTTTCTAGCGCGTTGGCTATCACGCTGCATACACGTCCATCGGCCGGCCGATACCGGGTAGGGGTTGGATTGGAAAGGCTTCCAGCTTCAATGGTCTCAGCGCGGCAGCCATGGAGCTGTCCATGAGTATAGATCGTTCGATCTTTTTTCCGTGGGCTTCCAACCGGGCGGCGCGGTTTACTGTGGCTCCATAGACCGTAAACGCCTGTCTTTGGGCGGAACCGATGCTGCCCGACGCCACCTGCCCTGCGGCCAAACCAACCCGGATTTGAAACCCGACCTCCTCTGCACAGGATTGCAGTGCATGGGCGGCGTCGACAGCGTTTTGTTCCGGCGTTTGCAATTCGATGGGTGTGCCGAACGTGGCCATCAAACCGTCACCGGTGAACTGGATTACCACGCCCTGATGGCCCGAGATTGCGTCCGCACACCGGGCCAAAAACCGGTTCAAACCGTCGATCACCTCGCCGGGGTTGCGGCTTGCGGCGTAGGCGGTAAAACCTGCAATATCCATCACCAATACGGCGGCATGTCGCTCCTGCGGCGCCAATGCGGAGGGATCGTCCATGAGGCGTTTGGCGATTGTGTCCGGCACATAGCGCCCCAGCGTTTCAGCGATACGGTCTCGATCAAATTGCGCTGACAACTGCGCCAGAAACACCCCACGTGCCCGCCATACGGCCAGTGCCAATGTGGCGGATGCGAAGAATAGAAATCCGGTTTCTTCCACCCGGTTACCCCGCCCCACGAAGTCAATCGACAGGAATATGGTTTCATAGTCGGCCTGCGATGCGGGGATCGGCATATCGCCCCACGACAGGGGGTTGGTGATGTCCGATAAAACGAACAAGAACGCTGCCCACCAGCCCGCAATGGCAACCGTGCCTGTCCACAGCACCAACCATGGTGACAAAGAAAGCGCGGCCATCGCGATCAAAGGAAACAGGTAATAAATGCCATAGGCGCGAAACGCGATGATTTGGGGAATGTCTGCACCGACACTTACCGGCACGAAAGCAAATGCCGCGCAGATGCCCAACGTGTCGAGACCGTAGATCGCGTATTTCATCCAACGCCTGTCGTAGCGCGTGCCGATGACGAGGGCATGGGCAATGCCAAGAAGCGTGAACCCGCCCAGAGCCAAAAAGACCCAAGGGCTGGGGTGATAACCGAGTGTCAGCCAAGCACCCATCACCCAAAAGAAACCGATGCCGACGGCCACCGTTCGGCAAACGATAGCCAGTCGCAGCCCCTGCCGTTCCGCCCGATAGAGCCGGGTTTCTTCCGCTCGCGTTCCGGTAGGGAAAAGCGGTGCGGCGAACGATGCGGGGGCTGCTCTTGTGCTCATGGGGGCCTAGCTTCCCGGTGTGGACTTCACCCAACTGGAGCCGCGCTCGTGGGTCTTGTCAAAGGTAAAGCCTGACACTTTCCAGCCGGCATTTGTTCGGGTGAAAGTGTGGGTATAGTTGCCCCAAACTTCCCACAAATCGCCTGAGCCATCTGGAGCGCCGCTCATCTTGTTGTAAGCGTAGCCGTTGGAAATGGCGGTCGCCGATTGCCCGTTGATGGTTATGATCGGCGTACCACGCATGTGAAGGCTCTCTTTGTTGCCCTTCAGATTAGCCGCCCATCCGTCCACTAGAGCTTGGGCCGGTATCGTGGCCGGTTCACCACCAATGAGGCTGGTAAAGTCCACCCGCACTTGATCGGCAAAGAACGAGCGAGCCCGTTGCCAGTCTTTGCGGTCTACCGCCTGTTCGATCTGTGTCGCAATTTCAGCCAGCTTCAGGCGGTCAGAAAGGTCTTGCAACGTGGGTTGCGAGAGTGCGGGCGCTGCGAAGAGCGAAGTGAACATCGACCCGGCGGCCAAAACGGTGAGAATGTTTTTCATGGTCTGTGACCCTTTCGTGATTGGGAGCAAGTTAGCCTTGCAGGAAATAGCCATCGACTTTGATGATTTCGCCAGTGAGGAAGGAAGCGTCCTTTGAGGCGAGAAACAGCACGGCTTTCGCAACCTCGGAGGAGGAGCCGGTGCGCCCCAGAGCGTGCAGCGCGCCAAACTGTTTCACCTCTTCGGCGTTGAGACGGCGCCCGATGATAGGCACCATAAAATCGGTGTCGGTGATCGCACCGGGCGCAACGGCGTTGACCCGAATGCCTTTGGGGGCCAGTTCCAGTGCTGCGCCCATGGTCATCCCGGAAATGGCATGCATGGTTGCGCAATAGGCAACAGCGTTGGCTCCGGCTTTTACGCCAAAGATCGAACTGGTGTTGATGATCGACCCACCTTCCGCCATATGCGGCATCTCGGCGACCATAGCATCATATTTGCCGGTCAGATTGGTTGCCAGCATCTCGGTGTAATTGTCGGCGGAAACGCTGGCCATATCCACAAAGGGCTGGCCAATCCCGGCATTGTTGAAGGCAACATCTATCGTGCCGGTTCTTGCTGCAGCGGCGTCGATGAAACGCGTAAGCTCGGCTTTGTTGCGCACATCTGCCTTGATGTAAGTGGCTTTGCCACCCTTGGCCTTGATGCCAGCTTCAACTTCGGCTCCCAGCGCTTCCCGGCGGCCACAGAAAAACACATTGGCACCCTCTTCGGCAAAAGCTTCCGCCGTCACGCGTCCGATGCCGGATGTTGCACCCGTGATGATTACGGTCTGGTTAGAGAACCTTTTGGACGCTGTTTGTGATTGTGCCGAAGCGCTACTAGCAGCGACAGTGCCAACGGCCACAGCTGCGGCGGCTGAAAGTCCTGTCGTCAACATAGCGCGGCGGGAAAGATCGGTATCTGGTTTCGTGGATTTCATGGTCTGTCTCCAAGGTTTGCAAAGGTTTGATTGCAGGCGATGGAGACAAGATAGTTAGGTCAAATGATAAAAAATAATGCTGAATAAATAAGAAATATATCGTTTTTAGGCATGAATAGAAGACACAACATCTGCCAAGCGTTGTGCCAGATCGCCCGCCGGCTTGCGAGTTATGAACAAGAACTCAATCGGAACATCAAGGCCCTTCACCCGACGAAACTGTACGTTGCGAGGCGGCCGTTCCATGTTTGAACTGTTGACAAAAGCACACCCAACGCCCGCCGAAACCAGACTGAGGATCGTGGTTTCGTTGTCCGCTTCTTGTACGATTGTGGGGTGGAGGCCGATGCTGTCCAAGCCGGTGGTCAGTTGGTCATGGTATGCCGGAGCGACCGCGCGCGGAAAGCTGATCATCGGCAAACCGTCAATGTCTTCCAGTTCCAATGGGCCTTCATGATCAAACACCAAATCGGTGGACGCGCTCAGCACGACATTGTCGGTCCGCAAATGCAAAGCAGACACGAGATCTTCATTGAGTGAGTCCTGCCGGTAGACAAAGCCTGCATCGATGTCCCCGGCGACGATGGCATCAATCTGCGCGACGGATCCCAAGGGAACGATTTTGAGACGGAGGTTGGGGTAAGCCTGAGCAAACCGATTCAGAGCCACTGGCAAGTGTCCGGCCCATGAGGCGCTTTCCAGCAGGCCGATCCGCAACTCACCTGCTTCCCCCTTGGCAATTTGCTTGGCTTCTTGGGAGGCTTCTTCTACGCTGGCCAATATGGCGCGCGCCCGTTCGGCAAACGCCAACCCAGCATCGGTCAGCACGACGCGACGGCCTTCCCTGCGCAAAAGGTCGATACCGAGTTCCAATTCGAGGTCGCGGATTTGCCGCGAGACCGCCGGTTGAGCGATGCGCAACCGCTCCGCTGCGTGGCTGATGCCGCCATGGTCAGACACAGCCACAAAGTAGCGAAGATGGCGCAGCTCCATTTATTATGCCTAAAAAGTATTGAATCAAAGATTTTTTAGCATTGGATACGATAAATGAAAATCGGCAATCTGTACCCAAGTTGAACCGATCAATCAGGGTGGAAACCGTGCCGAACCCGCTTTTCGGGGCCGCATTGGGTGTTTGTACAGTCTTGTGCTGGTCCAGCTATAATGTGGCTGCCAAACATGGCATCGACCTTGGCGTAGCCTCACAAACCTTGGCCTTCTTGCGCTTTTGCGTGCCGGGTTTAATCGCGGTTCCCATACTCGTTTATTGGCAACTGGCTGGCGGCATGTTGGCAATTTCGATCACTCGCATCTTAGTTTTGGTTTTACTAGGCGGGCCGATCTTCGGTGTGGTGGCAGTGAACGGTTACATGTTTGCCCCGTTGTCCCACGGCATGTTGTTTGCACCTGTCGCAGTCTTTGTGTCCGGCATTGTATTGGGCACTTTATTGCTCAAGGAAAAACCTTCGAAACGGCGGTTTGGGGGTGCGCTGGGCATGTTCGTCGGCCTCGCCATTCTAGTCGGATTTGAAACCACAGACGGTGTCCCACTCTGGCCAATAGGCGCAGCCTTTTTTGTGCTCGCCGGTGCCATGTGGGGCGCCTATACCGTCTTATTGCGGCTGTGGCGTATACCTATTCTGGAAGGCACACTTTTGGTTGCGGCGGGCTCCTCTCTCTTGGCGCTGCCACTATTGGGCCCATGGGCCATCGCCGACATGGCGACACTCCCGCCGTCTCAACTGGCTTTACAAACTATGATGCAAGGCCTGATTGGCGGCGTGTTGAGCGTCATATGCCTCCTTGGCGCGGTCAATGCCTTACCGAACCACGTCGTCGTCCTACTCCCAACATTCACCCCCAGCGTTGCATTGATGATCACGGTCCTCTTGGGTCAGAAGAGTCCTACACCAGCGGAAATTTTGGGCACAATTATTATAACCTTGGCGTTCATTTGGAGCACCAAAAACAAGCAGGAACAAACTTCGCAACCAGCAACGAACGCGACCTGAAGATTGTCAGGTGTGAGCCATACCGTCCGGGTTCAGCGCATCCCAAGGCTTGTAAGACTTAAACTGGAAATGGTGCTGTTGGGGAGATTTGAACTCCCGACCTCTTCATTACCAATGAAGTGCTCTACCCCTGAGCTACAACAGCGTAGGCGCGGGTGTGATTGCGCGAACCGCGGTGGGTTTGCCACAAGGGTTTGGGGCTTGCAAGCGGCGTGGTTGGGATTTGAGTTTTGTTGCCCCGGTCGACCCTCGCTGGCGCTGACTGCTGAACTGAGGCAGTCAATCTGCAAAAGTGTCCACATCGGAAATCATCGCATTTGGCTTGGATCGGTCTTAAATGAGGACATGAAAAGCTTGTGAATATGGCGGAGGCCGCATCGTGAACCGCGAAGACAGATTGCGAGAGGCATTGAGGGCCAACCTGCAGCGCCGCAAGATGAAAGCGCGGACCTTGCGCGAACGCGCTCAAGATAAGTCCGGGCCGTTATCTGACGAGGCCGGTGAGCCTGAAACGGGTCCCGGACGCGATGCAGCATCGAAACCGGTTGATGATTAACCATTGGGATGCCGATTGTGACGGTCAAAAACCTCAATAGATCATCTGAGTCGGATGAACCGCCGTTTACCCAATTCCCGTTGCGCGCGGCCTTACTGTTGCCGCAGGGGGAGCTTTGAAATACACCCAGCCGCAAATCGGCTTGCACGTAAATGGGCGTCCCCGCTTTTTTGCGCAGCACTTGGCTGGCTTGACCTAGTAAGCCGCTTCACAGGCGGCTGCCCGCCAAAACGAATTGGAAAACGACATGGATAAGATCGTCATTCGCGGCAACGGCATGCTGAACGGAACGATACCGATTTCGGGCGCGAAAAACGCCGCACTGCCTTTAATGATCGCAACCATGCTGACGGATGAACCAGTGTTGCTGGAAAACATGCCGCGCCTCGCCGATGTCACGTCGCTTATGAGCATCCTGTCCAACCATGGTGTGGACTATCGCGTGAGAGGCAAGCGCGCGGGCGATTCAGAAATGACGGGCCGTCGTATCGAGTTTCAGGCCGAGGAGATCGTCGATACCACGGCGCCTTATGAACTGGTGCGCAAAATGCGGGCGAGCTTCTGGGTGATCGGTCCGCTTCTGGCGCGATGCGGTGTAGCGCGGGTCTCTCTGCCTGGCGGGTGCGCCATCGGTACGCGGCCTGTGGACCTGTTCATCGAATCGCTTGAGGCTTTGGGTGTCGAGATTGATATCGACGGCGGTTACGTCAACGCAAAGGCCCCAAAGGGCGGCTTGATCGGTGCCCGATACGTTTTCCCGAAAGTGTCTGTGGGTGCGACCCACGTGATGTTGATGGCTGCCAGTTTGGCCAATGGCGAAACCATCATCGAGAACGCGGCCCGCGAACCGGAAGTGGTGGACGTAGCAAATTGTTTGAACGCAATGGGTGCCAAGATTTCCGGACATGGTACTTCAACAATTACCATCGAAGGCGTGAGCGCGCTGCACGGGGCCACCCACGAAGTGCTGCCGGACCGCATTGAAACCGGAACGTTTGCCGCTTGTGTCGGCATGGCTGGTGGCGATGTCTTGCTTAAGGGCGCGCGCGCTCCGCTCCTGCAGGCTGCGCTGGACGTTTTGGTCGAAGCCGGTGTCGATGTGGATGTCACCAATGATGGCATCCGCGTGCGCCGTTTGTCCGGGCCCATCAAGCCGGTCGACTTTGAGACCGATCCTTTCCCCGGCTTCCCCACCGATTTGCAGGCCCAGTTCATGGCGTTGATGACCCGCGCGGAGGGTGTAACCGAAGTGCGTGAGACAATTTTTGAGAACCGTTTCATGCACGTTCAAGAGCTTGCCCGCTTGGGTGCCAACATTGCGATTGATGGGCAAACGGCTGTGGTCACCGGCGTCGAACGCCTGTCGGGCGCTCCGGTTATGGCGACCGATTTGCGCGCTTCCATGTCGCTGGTGATTGCGGGGCTGGTGGCGGACGGCGAAACGGAAGTGAACCGCGTCTATCACCTCGACCGCGGTTTTGAGATGTTGGAAGAAAAATTGGCCGCCGTCGGCGCGGACATCACCCGTGTCAGCGGGGAGTAAAGCCCTGCGTTAGCTGGGAGTGACGGTATTAACCTTACGGGTCGGGCCGTTGATCGCCCGCAGGCTGACAGGCACTGACGGTCTTTTTAGCTCATCGGTCGACGCTTCCAATGCCAGTTCATCGCCCCGAACAGCCATGTGCCGCTTTAACACACTGGCTACAGCGCTGGTAACGTGGCGCAGGCCAGCCGCTCCTCCATCGCGTTTTCCGTTTTTCCTGCTTTGCACGGCGGCGGAAAGGTAAAGCGCAGCGGTGAGATCTCCAAGGCCGTTGGGCACATGAGCCAAAGCCCGGTGCTCCGCCATATGCGCTTCGCCAGCCCGATCGGCCGTTTTGGCTTCCACCAGCAAATTAGCGATGTGGCCGCTCAGCATCGCCGGCGCAGATGTGGCCAACACTGAACCGACGCTCCATTTCTCGCTCATGGCTTCGGCCATGGCCGCAACAGCATGAGGTGTCGTGGCCGGCGTGTCGTTCGTAAGCCAAGCCAGTTCAAACGGGTTGGGCGTCGCGATATCGGCCAATGGAAGCAGCACATCACGAACAGCTTTAGCCACCTCTAATGGGACGTAGAGACGATCGTGGTCCCCGATGACCGGGTCGGCGGCGTAGAGAAAATCCGGATTGGCTTTGCGTGCAGTTGTGACCAATGAGGCGATGGCATCCGCCTGCGCGGCATCTCCCAAATAGCCGCTTAAAATACCACCGACCTCCGGCAGCCAAGGGGCTGTTTCCAAACTCTTCAAAAGTGCTGCAAAGTCTTCTGACGGCGCGGTCAGCCGCGCCGGTGCGCCCGCTGTTGGTATGTGGCCCGGGTGCCAAGACAGGGTGACGGTGGGCACGGCCCAGACCGGATGCCCCAGTGTTTCCAGCGCAAATGCCGCTGCTCTGTTGCCCACAGTGCCGCGCACGACGTGGCTCGAAATCACGATGATGGAGGTGCGTTTCACGGTGTGGCAGCGTGCTATCAAAGATGTCTCATACAATCTGTGGGCGAAAAGCCTCCACTGCACAAGATCGCTAGAGCGCCTTGCTGATTATGACGTTGGTGACGTGTGCTCTGCAGGACGGACCTCGCCAAATCGCCGCTTGTTCTTGATCGCGTGACCGCTTAAATGCCCACCAAGGACAAGCGGTGCCGACATATGGCGCGCAAGGAGACAGGTATGCAGGCGGTTTTTTGGCTCATCG
>JBCBYZ010000052.1:0-21205 GCA_039815595.1 Pseudomonadota bacterium
ACTTGTTTGCGGGTAAGCCCGCTCGTCAGAGCAATACGGACCGCCTCCCGGCGGAAATCGTCTGTGTGGCCATGTGCCATAATTGTTCTCCTTGATGGATCAATTCCAATTCAAGGACACGGAACAAAACCGTGACAAGTCTAGAGAGCTTCTTCAACTTGCTCAAACGCGAAAGGATCAGGCGGCGAACCTATCGAACCAGTGCAGAAGCGCGGCGCGATGTGTTCGACTACATCGAGATGTTCTACAACCCAAAAAGAAAGTACACGAGAAATGGAATGCTGTCACCCGTCGGGTTCGAACGGCAGCAAAAAAACAAAACCGAGGGTGTCTAAGAAACTCGGGGCTATTCAAGCATTCATGGCAGGCTCAGGCCAGCCATGAACTAACATTCAAATCGGACCAGTCAGATGGGGTTGATCGGATGGTGAAGACGCTTCTGTCCGTGCAATACGCTTTAGCGCCTTCCTTTTCTAAATGCTCACAGTAAGCCCTTCTTGAGCTTTCAACTTTGAATCGCGATCATTGATACGTTGCTGCATCCAATCCTCGACCTCGCTTTCAACGAAACTGATACGCTTGTCGCCAACTGCGACTGCAACTGGAAACTGGCCTTCGCTGCGCAGCCGGTTGATGAAAGTTCGCGAAAGCGAGGTGCGAAAAGTCACCTCTTCGATGCTTAAAAGCCTCATGGTCAGTCACTCCATAATTGATCGTGACTATCTCACTAAGAGCATTTCAGGCGCTGGTGTTAGGACACCTTCAGAACAAAATTCGGTTCCTTTTGTCCTGACAAGACTTGATTGCGGTGATCAGAGATTGCGCGTTGGATGGTCTTCATCGAAGGTAAATTGATCCCCACATGCTGAAATGCAGGAGTGATTACTGCTAGCAGAAATGCCATCAATGGTCCGCAATAGTCTCCCGTTGAGGTCGCACGCCATCGTGCTGGGGATGCTGCAGCAAACGCGTCGGCTGCGTAACAGATGAACCTGTCGCGAGCGTCTTTTACAGTATCCAGCACCTCTGAGAACAGTACCTTCTTTACGTCTATTAGATCGATAAAATCCTTCAGAAGTTCGAACTCATCTTCGTTTTGGACATTAATAACTTTGCGAACGGCTGCGATTGCACTGTCTGCCTGGTCGGCAAATCGGCTCGGTCGTGGTACGCTCCAAATAAGTTGCAGTTCATTTGAAAGGTTCCAGGTGCGCCTTGTAAGACTGCGAATGAGTGCGTCGTAGGCTGAGTCTGGCAGCTTCACGCGCTCATTTATGGTAACGATTATTCTGTCTTTTTGTGCCGTTGTGTACTGAAATTTACTCATGTGACTGCACCACTTCGCCGCCCTGGTCGCTTGTTAAGAACTGGGCCCATGAATCCATGACAACACGCCGTTTCTCCAGCGCGTCAGAGCGCCTGTAAGCGAGCTCTGTTTGATTGCCAACAACATGGGACAAACACTCTTCAATCGTCTCACGGGCGAACGTGGTGCGGTCGCCGGCCCAATCTCGGAACGACGATCGAAAGCCGTGGACCGTTGCATGTTGCTCTGTCAGTCCCTGAAGCACCTTTGACATTGCCATGTTGCTGAGCGGCTTTTTCCAAAGCCTGCCATGAAACACATACTCGCCTAGCGCTTTCTCTCGACGATGGCGCAACACAGCCAGTGCCGAGTCTGAGAGCGGCACACGATGTTCACGACTGCTCTTTGTGCGAAGCGCTGGCACGATCCAAAGCGATGCGTCTAGGTCAAATTCAGACCACTTAGAAGAGATGACCTCGCCAGTCCTCGCGGCCGTCAGAATTGTGAACTCGAGCGCCCGTGCCGCTATGCCTTGCACATCTGCCAGAGTGTTCATCAGCGCAGGCACTTGATCGTAGGGAAGTGCGGCGTGATGGCCGCGCTGCAACTTTGAAACTTTGGGTAGCAAGAAGTCGAGATTGCCCTTCAAACGGGCTGGATTCTCCCCCTCACGCATACCGCGTGCCTTAGCGGCGTCTAGCACCATCTCAATCCGCTGGCGCGTCCTACGTGCGGTCTCGGGCTTCTCGGTCCAGATTGGCTCCAAGCATTTGAACACATCATCGGTTCGAATGACTGAGACTGGCAGCGGACGAAGGGGCTTCGCATATTCGCGAAGCGTCATCGCCCACTGCGACCGGTGCTTGTCGTTCTTCCACTCTTTCGACTTGGTACCAATAAACTCGTCGGCCAACTTTCCGAACGTTTGGCCGCCGCGTAACGCCGCACGTTCCTTCATGTCGACAAGAGGATCTCCTCCCCGCGCGAGAATTTGGCGAGCCTCGTCAGCCTTCTCTCGGGCCAGTGAAAGTGACACTGGTGCGGTGCCGCGACCGTAAGAACCGAGTCCCATTTCCCTGCGACGACCGCCGCGTGTGAACATGAATACCCAACTTTTCGAGCCGGTTTTTGATACAGAAAGGTAGAGACCGTCGCCATCAGCGAGTCGGCCTGGCTTCTCAACTGCTCTGCACTGACTGTCTTTAAGAGTATGACGCATACACACTTTCCCCACTGACTTCCCTACCTGATAGAGTTGTCAGCATGGGACGTGTTGGTCAATAGAAATTCAAAAAACCTTGTAGCATCTGGGTTCTTGGTGTGGGAGGTCTCATAGACTAAGGACTTTTGGCGGACAGGGTGGGATTCGAACCCACGGTACGCTCTCACGCACGCTGGTTTTCAAGACCAGTGCCTTAAACCACTCGGCCACCTGTCCAACAGCGCTGTGTATGGGGTATGTGGTTTGGCAAATCAAGCGGGGTTGCGTCGCGAAATACGCATGATGGAGGTTACGTTTTTGGACTTATGAAAACCTCAAGCTTTGGCTCAATCTAGTATCGTGATGGCAAACGCAGCACACTGGAAAAGCGCCGCACTCCAGCTGTTTTTCCTCTTTGATCTTTGCTTGAGAAGGGCCGACAGTCCTCATGGCCAGTGTGGAGTCTGAGAACTGCTCCTTCATAGCATGGCAACCGCGCGTTGATCACAGTTTCTTGGAAACGCTGACCGTCACTCACTATTTGAAGCGCATCACTGCTTTGAAACGCCGGCGTTTTAACGAGAACGGCGGCTACGTAAAGACCCGCGATAACAGCCACCACACCAGCGAGGCGGCTATGATCCAACCGGCGGCCAGTCCGCCCCAGAGGGTCCATGCATAGCGTTTTTTTGTAGCTTCGGTGGCGTCTGTGCCGTTGGCAAGCTCGCGAAACAGGACGATGGAGGGCACCATGCCAAAGGGCATACCCATCATTCCGAGGAACACGCTGATGGCAAGGCGTACGGCGGGGTTAGAAAGCAGCTCAACGTCCATAAGATTGTCTTTTTAAGCGGTAGCTCAGGACGGTATTTTAACATGCCGAGCCTTAAACATTGAAAAACCGCCCCGCCCTTTCCCAAGAGCGAAGCGGCATGGTGGTCAGTCTAGTCTGCGCCTTATTGGGGCAGTTTGTCGTCGACGCCTTTCACGTAAAACTTCATGCCCAACAGGTCGCCAAGAGAGGCTTTTTCACCCTCTTTAAGCCAGACCGTGCCGTCCTGTTTTGTGATTGGGCCGGTGAACGGCTCAAACTCGTTGGCCTTGATCTTGGCTTCCGTTTCAGCGGCCATAGCGGCGACGTCAGCGGGCATATTGGTGTAGGGAGCCATCGCCACGCTACCGTGGTCCATACCGTGCCACACGTCTTGCTGTTCCCAAGTCCCGTCCATAACGGCCTTCACGCGCTCGATGTAATACGGTGCCCAGTCATCGATGATGGATGTAAGCTGGGTTTCCGGGCCGAACTTGATCATGTCAGAGGCTTGGCCAAAGGCTTTGATGCCCCGTTCGGTCGCAACCTGCATGGCAGCAGTAGAATCCGTATGCTGAGTCAGAATATCGACGCCTTGGTCGATCAACGCTTTGGCCGCATCGGCTTCCTTCGGTGGATCGAACCATGTGGAGACCCACACAACCTTCAACTTGAAGTCCGGATTGACCGACTGTGCACCCAAGATGAACGCGTTGATGCCGCGAACCACTTCCGGAATCGGGAAGGATGCGATGTAGCCGGCCACGCCGGCCTTCGACATTTTGGCAGCGATCTGACCTTGGACGTAACGCCCCTGATAAAACTTGGACGAATAGGTCGAGACGTTGGGGCTTTCACGCTTGTAACCTGTCGCGTGCTCAAATTTTACGTCTGGAAACTTCTTGGCCGCCTTGTTGGTTGGGTCCATGTAGTTGAATGACGTCGTAAAGATGATGTTGCATCCATCGCGGGCAAAGGCCTCAATTGGGCGCTGTGCTTCGGCGCTTTCGGGCACATTCTCCAGATAGGCGGTTTCCACCTTATCACCAAACTCCGCTTCCACGGCGAGACGGCCTTGATCGTGCTGGTAGGTCCAGCCGAAGTCGCCCGTTGGGCCGATATAGATAAAGCAGGCTTTGGTTTTGCTATGGCCATCAGCCATGGCGGGTGTGACGGCAGAAGCTGCGATCATCGCTGCGGCGGACGCGGCGAGCGCGGTCAGGGTTTTGCGAAAAGTGTGTTTCAAGAGGATCGTCCGTTCTTTGGGAGGTTGAGGTTTTGCCAGCGTGGAGCCGACGGTTGGAAGAGGCGGTCTACCTGTCGGGAACAAAGCTTTTGCCCAGACTGGCGGGAGTGTTGATCATTGTGAGACGGCGATTGCGTGCAATCAAGACCAGCACGATGATGGTGGCGAGATAGGGCAGCGACGCAAGAAATTGAGCCGGTATCTGCAGACCCTGCGCCTGCACGTGAAACTGACCAATTGTGACCGCCCCAAAAAGATAAGCCCCGATGAGCAACCGCCCCGGTCTCCAAGACGCGAACACAACCAAGGCCAGAGCAATCCACCCACGCCCGGCGGTCATGCCTTCCACCCATTGGGGGACATAGACCAAAGACAAGTGCGCGCCAGCCAAGCCGGCACATGCTCCACCGAACAACACGGCGCAATAGCGAATGCCAATCACGTTCAAGCCCAAGGCGTGTGCACTGGCATGGTTGTCGCCCACCGAGCGAAGTTTCAAGCCGGATTTGGTTTTAAACAAAAACCACCACACACCGAAGACAAGCGCCCAAGAGGCGTAAAAGATCAAGTCTTGGCCAAACAGTAGGGATCCAACTACGGGCAGATCAGACAGCAATGGGATGGAAAGCGCCTCCATCTTAACACCAGGTGCGCCAACGAAACCCTGCCCGATCATACCGGACAGTCCCAAACCCAGAATTGTCAGCGCCAGTCCCGTGGCCACTTGGTTGGTGACCAATGTGAGTGTCATGAAAGCGAAGATGAGTGAGAAGGCCGATGCCACGACGATGGCAGCCAGAGCGCCGAGATAGGGATTACCAGTCACTTGCGCCGTTGAAAAAGCGGTGACTGCGCCGATAATCATCATGCCTTCAACACCAAGGTTGAGCACACCAGATCGTTCGACCACCAATTCGCCAGTGGCGGCAATTAAAAGCGGTGTTGCGGCAGCACAAACCGAAATCAGGATCGAAATCCAAACTTCCATTAGCCTGCCCCTTCCGCACGTGCGGCACGTGCGGCACTGGCAGAACCGGCCGTGACTTGGATGCGGTAGTGGATGAGGGTGTCGCAAGCGAGCACGAAAAACAGCAACAAACCTTGGAACACCCGCGCCGCACGGTCTGAAAGACCCATAGAGATTTGCGCAGCCTCACCTCCGATATATGTGAGGGCCAATACGATGCCGGCTGCGATGATCCCGAGCGGGTTCAACCGTCCCAAGAACGCAACGATGATAGCTGAAAAACCATAGCCCAGTGAGAGCTTGTCATCGAGCTTTTCGACAGAGCCGGAAACTTCGGCAATGCCAGCCAATCCGGCCAGACCGCCCGAAACACAAAACGCGAAAATGGTCATGGCAGCGGGTCTAAAACCCGCAAAGCGCCCTGCCCGTTCGCTCTGGCCCAAAACCGAGACCTCGAACCCCTTAAGCGTTTTCGACAGAACGAACCACGCGATGATGGCCGCAATCACCGCAAGGACGGCACCGTAATGTGCGTCCCAAGTGGAAAACAAGGCGGGTAAGACAGCGCTCTCGTTGAACGATTTTGTGCCAGGGAAGCCAAATCCGTCCGGATCGCGCCACGGACCACGCACCAACCAATCCACAAACTGCTGCGCCACATAAACCAGCATCAGGCTTGTTAGAATTTCATTGGTGTTGAACTTGGCCTTCAAAAAGCCCGGTATCGCGCCGTAGAGCGCGCCACCCGCAATGCCCATGACCAGCATGAGCGGTAGGACCATCGGGGAGTCCCATGTGTTGAAAAGGACCGGGATGGTGGCTCCCACCATGCCACCAATCAGGTACTGGCCCTC
This sequence comes from Pseudomonadota bacterium, assembly GCA_039815595.1. Lineage (GTDB taxonomy): Bacteria > Pseudomonadota > Alphaproteobacteria > Rhizobiales > Rhizobiaceae > Pseudahrensia. The sequence continues at coordinate 6,386 of JBCBYZ010000052.1, forward strand.
CGCACCGATGTTCCAATTGCCGGATCGGAAGCAGATCGCCAGCCCGATCGCAATCAAGATGAGCGGCGTGGCCTTCACCAAAATTTGGTCGCGGCTCCAAGGGTCCAGCAGAGGCTGGATGAAGTATGTATAGAGGCCGGTCGCCGGGTTTTTACCCAAGAGTGCAAACATGATTGCTCCAGCAACCATTGTCAGCGCCAAGGCCAACAGGGGCGACGTGAGCGCCAACCAGTTAGAGGGTTGGCTGCGTTTGATCAGCTGAACCTTCATGCGGCCCTTGCCCCATTGGTCCCATCTGCATCATCGCTGCCGGACATCAAAAGACCGATGCGCTCGCGGGTCATGGCTTTGGCTGGCTCTGCCTGCGACAGTTGCCCATCCGACATGACGGCGATCTTCGTGGCGATCTGGAAGATCTCGTCGAGGTCTTGGCTGATCACCAATACGGCCGCTCCCGCCTCAGCCAGGTTGATCAGATCTTGGCGAATTTGCGCAGCCGCCCCAGCATCCACACCCCAGGTGGGTTGATTGACGATTAGCAGTTTAGGCGCGCGGTCGAGTTCCCGACCCACCACGTACTTTTGCAAATTGCCTCCAGAAAGGGACGCAGCCACCGGATCAGCGGTTCCCTTGCGCACGTCCATCGCATCGCAAACCCGCTTGGCAATGGCGGATAGCTCTGACGTGAACTTACGGCGGATGGGTGCAGCCGATGTCAGCGTGTCCTTGTCGGATGCGTGGCGCGAGAGAAGAACATTTTCGCTTAATTCCATCTGCGGCACGGTCGCATGGCCGAGCCGTTCCTCAGGCACAAATGCGGCCCCCAGCTTACGGCGCTGTGATATATCAAGCGGAGCAACATCCTTATCGGCGATCCGCAGCGTGTCACACGTTATCGCTCCCGTCACACCGGCCTCGCCCGACAGTGCCGCGAACAACTCTCCCTGCCCGTTGCCTGAAATTCCGGCAATCGCCACCACCTCACCCGCGTGCACGTGTAAATTGATTTTGCTCAACCGAACCGAAAACGGCGTGGCGGCCTCAGCGGACAGGTTCTGCGCCTCCAAGATAATGGGGCCGCTCTGGTCGCGCTCCGCACGGGTGACATCGGCAATATCGCCACCCACCATGCGGGCGGCCAGTTCTACCGGGCTGCTGTCTCGCGGATCGCAAACGTCCACCACTTTGCCATGGCGCATGATCGTGGCGGCGGTGCACAGGCGACGGACCTCTTCCAGCCGATGACTGATATACAGCACCGAGCGTCCTTCATCGCGAAGGCGAAACAAAACCTCAAATAGACGGTCCGCCTCTTGCGGGGTCAGAACTGACGTTGGCTCGTCAAGAATGACCAATTGGGGGTTCTGCATCAGGCACCGCACGATCTCAATTCGCTGCCGCTCCCCGACTGATAAATCTCCCACCACAGCCGATGGGTCCAACGGTAGTCCGTAGTCCACAGAAACCTGACGCGCAGTTTGCGCAACCTCGGAGAGGCTCACATCAGAGTCGAAACCAAGCGCGATATTATCGGCTACAGTAAGGGCATCAAAAAGTGAAAAATGCTGAAAAACCATACCAATACCGGTTTTTCTTGCTTCAGAAGGTGAAGCGACATTCAGTGGCTGACCCAACCATCGCAACGAACCAGACGTAGGCTGGAGCGACCCAAACAAGATCTTCACCAGCGTGCTCTTTCCAGCTCCGTTCTCGCCGAGCAAGGCGTGAATTTCACCCTGCTGAACGGTTAAATCGACGCTGTCATTGGCTTTTAGTTCACCGAACAGCTTAGTGATGCCTATGGCTTCGACCAGCGGGACTTGAGGCGACAGCAATGGTGCGCCCAACAAAGGATCGGTCGCCTGCGTCACGCTTTGGCATGCCCCCGTGGTTTCGTCACTTTGTTTGTTCCCCGGCAAGAAAGCGTCCGTAAGCCTGAACTTTAGGCATATTGGCATCTGCACACTAATTCAGCGATGCAGATGTGACCAGAAAAACAAACGCGCTTCAACAAGCAAAATGGGTATGAGCCGACGAGTTCCCGGCGGCCACAAGCGGGAAGCCAAGAACGCCTACGGCAGTAACACGGTCCCGCCTACCGTCGCGCGTCCTTCCAGGTCTGTATGGGCCTGAGAAGCGTCCTTGAGTGCATAGGTTTGGTTGACGGGAATAGTCACCTCACCGGACGCGATCACCTCCATTAAATCGTTGGCCGTAGCTTCGAGTTCCGCGCGGGTTGCGATGTAATTGAACAATGTGGGCCGCGTGGCAAACAGCGAACCCTTCTGCGCAAGAATGCCCAAATTGACCTCCGGGAGCGGGCCGGAGGACTGGCCGAAGCTTGCCCACATGCCGCGCATTTTCAGACAATCCAGCGAGCCGGGAAATGTGTCTTTACCCACAGAGTCATAGACCACATCGCACAACTGACCATCGGTGATGGACTTAACCTGTTCTACAAAGTCGGCGGATTTATAATCGATCACGTGGTCGTAGCCATGCTGCTTCGCCAAGGCGACTTTTTCCGGCCCACCGGCTGTGCCAATAACGGTGGCCCCGAGGGCCTTGGCCCATTGACCTGCGATCAATCCAACGCCGCCCGCAGCGGCATGGAAGAGCACAGTGTGCCCGGCTTCCACCTTAAACGTTTGCCGCAAGAGATATTGCGCAGTCATGCCTTTCAGCATCATCGCGGCGGCTGTTTGATCACTGATGCTGTCTGGCAGTTTGACCAACCGGTCTGCCGCCAGTGTACGCACTTCGGCATAGGCCCCCATGGGCCCTGCATAGGCAACACGATCACCGACAGCCAAATCGGTCACGCCCTCGCCCACAGCGAGAACTTCCCCGGCACCTTCCATGCCCGGCGTGAACGGCATCTGCGGTGCAGGATACAGACCGGTTCGAAAATAGACATCGATGAAGTTCAAACCCACAGCCGTATGGCGGATCAGCGCTTCCCCAGCGTGTGGCTGGGGCGTGTCCACTTCGGTCCATGAAAGGACTTCGGGACCGCCTGTTTTGGTCACTTGGATGGCGTGGTTCATGGTGTTCCTTTCCAGGAGCGGTCGTTCGGCTATGGTAACGGGCTAGACGGTGCAACGCCTTTGGCAAGCTCACGCGTCAACAACAATGACATAAGCGCTAACGGCACAAGGCATAGCAACGCGAAACGCATCCCGATGGTGTCGATCACAAAACCCAGCGTCGGCGGTGCAATCATGAATGCGGTGAACGCAAACAGGGATACTGCTGCCACGTGATCCTCCGGCTTGCCCGGACGGCGGGCTGCTGCGCTCATGGCCATAGGGTAGATGATGGCAACGCCAATGCCAGAGAAAAAAGCCGCCGCAAACGCAGCTTCCAAAGCGGGTGCCAGAGCAAACAAAGTGATGCCAATCATGGCAAAAACACAGGATATGCGGGCCACCCACGTGGCGTCATATCGCTCCAAAATCCAGTCACCGGACAGGCGCATGGCGGCCATCGAAAGCGAAAAAGTTGCGTAAATAAGACCCGCCTGCGTGGTGGAACCGTCCAAAACGTCACGAATGAACAGTGCTGACCAGTCAATATAGGCCCCTTCGATCATCATCACGCCCACGGGAAACAGACACAGAAGGACAATGGTTCTGTCCGGGACAGCGAACACAGCCCCCTTTTCGGTGGGTTGAGGCTCCACATGCTGGGCAATCCTATCTTTGACAGCCCAAAGGGCGACAAAACCGAACAGGATCACAACCGGCATCATGATGGAAAAGTGTTGGCCCAGACCCAAGCCAAGAGCGGCGGTGCCGCCGCCCGCAAGAGCCCCCACCAAAGACCCAACACTCCAAAAACCGTGGGCGCGCGACATGATCCGGCGTCCGCTACGCCGCTCTTCGCGGTCAGCCGCGCTGTTCATGGCCACTTCCAATATCCCAAGCGCGACACCTCCCAGCAACATAATGACCATAAGCACGGCAACGGAGGGTAAGAACGGTAAGGTGAAAAAGCACAACGTCCACGCAGCCAGCCCGATAAAGCAGGAGCGTGCCAAACCCATGATCGCCAACAGGCGCGGCGCGATCAAAAAAGCGATCAGTGTGCCCAATGCCAGAGCAAAAAGCGCAAACCCCAGTCCGGAAGCGGACAGGCCGTACAGCGCTTTCACATCCGGAATGCGCGGTATCCAATTGCCGATCACAAAGCCTTCCAAAAAGAAGAAGGCGAAGACGCCCAAGGCCTGTCTTGACAGGCCAAACAGGACTACCGGTTCAGCTTCCGTTGGTGCTGAATGCACAACACCAGTCACAGTTGAAAACCGTGGTGGTTTCGCGCGGTGCAATAGCCAATCAAAACACCGGCCATGCAAACAGTCGAAAAGCGCCAGCACACAAACATGCAAATACCACTCGGAGGAAGGATCACGCTTCAGCAGCTATCCGCGTCTTGCACACCTTACACCGCGCGACCGGTTAATTGCAGCCCAAAGCCAATGAAATACAGATAAAGCCCCGAAAGCGCGATGCCCACCTGAGCGACCGTGGGCACATCGATATTGTTGTGCCCGAAATAAAGCGCAACGCATCCGCACAGCGCCCAAACGGCAAACACACCCAGCGTCAGCAGCCGCAGCGTTTTTACGCGGACGGGATGCACAAACAACATCGGTGTAAACGTCAACAGTGCAGACACAACGACCACGCCAACAGCGACATACCAACCGGGCTCAATAACAAAGAGCGTAAACACCAGCATGTTCCAGCACACCGGAAAGCCGATGAAGAAGTTATCTCGGCTCTTCATCCGCGTATCAGCGTAATAAATCGCACTCGTGCAAACAATCAATGCCGCACAAAGGAAAGACCACCCCTCCTCCATGAAACCCGTTTGATAAAGCGCAAAGGCGGGTATGAGGACAAATGTCACGTAGTCGATAATGCAATCAAGTATCTCACCGGACCATTCCGGAAGCAGTTCCTTCACACGGAAGTAGCGCGCCAATGGCCCGTCCACACCGTCCACAAGCAAAGCAACTCCCAACCAGAACCACATGACGGTGAACTGGTTACCCGCTGCCGCCACAAGGGCCATAAAGGCCCAAAATGCCCCGGACGCCGTAAAGATATGAACTGAAAAGGCAATCAGAACATTGTTGGGCGGCCGGGTCATCCCGTGGCTTGATCCGTATTGAGCGTCATGAGTTTGCTTAGCTGTGCCAGTCCAGCTTGCACACCTCGGCAGAAAGGCCTTCAAAGTTCCAGTTGCGCCCAAAGGCGCGGAACCTAGCACGGTCGGACTTTGCGACAATGATGTCTTCGGCAATCCAGTATTCGGAATTGCTGATCACCGTGTCCTCGCCCTTGGTCTTGCCCGCAATGGGGGTAACCACGCCGTCCAAGATCTTTGGAATTTTGATGTGGCGGGTTTTATCTTCCACCTCATAGGTGATCTTGTGGTGCTGAACGCCCAAGAAGTTCCCCACCAAGATCGACAGCAAATGCGTCGTACCACCGGCCTTGCCGGTAAAAATCTTGGTCAACGCTTTGGTCGCATAGATGGAGGCGCGCTCGTCCACAAACAGGCCGGCGGTCCAGTTTCCGCGGCTCATATAGCCAGGAATTTCCATCATCAGACCCAGGTTAATTCCGGAAAGATCAACATCGTTGAAATGACCGGAGTCGACCCGAAACCCAGCCCACGTCTGGCAATAGCCTTCCGTGGGTGGGTGATTTCCCAGCGACAAGACGCAGGGGCAAAACACGTTGCAATTACAAGCCAGCGTCAATTCGCCGTTGAGGCTCCAGTCATCTTTCGCCATGCAAACTTCCTTTTTCCGTAAACCCAAAAAAGAGCGGAAAAGCACCGCCCACGATTTTAACAAGGCGCAAGGCCCTAAGACCTTTAAACCAACGTGAGTGCGGCTGTGCTAATGGCCAGAATCCCTCCCCACCCGAGCAATATGCCGCCAGATAGCCGCGAAGTCACTTTCCCGGAGCCACTTTTTTCCAAAACGGCTAACAAGGTGAAAAGCGCCATCCAAACCAAATTCATTGTGCCAATTACGAGCATAACCAACATGAGCGCCCAACAGCACCCTAGACAGAACAATCCCTGCTGAACACCAAGACGGAATACGCCGGAGACCGACGTAGTCCATTTGGCAAACAGCGTCGTAAACGGGTTGCGGCACTTCTCCAGACAAGCGTCTTTCAGTGCACTGAATTGATAAAGGCCGGCGACGATCAAAATGGCCGCGGCCAACCAACCCTGAACCGGCCTAACCGGGTCTTCAATGGTGCCCAATGAGATAAGGCCAAGCTGAAACGCCGCGGCGCAGATGCTGAAAACGAGCCAGATCGAGAGGTAGCCCGCCACCAAAACCAAAGGCGTGATCACCGGCTCACCCTTGCCGCGGGCTGTATCTGCAATATCACAGTAGGTGCGAATGAGGGGCGCTGCTGATGGCAGCATCATGGCCAAAGACATCATCATCCACATGGCCACCATAGTGGAAAAGACGACAATGCCTTGGAAGACTGTATCAACTTGCGGAACGGCCGGTGTGCACAGTTGGACCAAAAACTGCAGCAATGGAGAATCGGCCGTACGTTGGGAAAGCCAATCCAGCATTGGCATGAGCGGCGACGTGCCTGGCCCCAAGTCCACTGTACCGCGCACAGGATCGAACACACTGACCGAACCCGCCGCAAGAACTGCCATCCAAGCCCACGCCGCCAGCAACGATCCAAGACAGAAAGCGTAAACCGTCCAACGCGGCGTTTGCGACAACCGGCCCAGAGTGGCCTCACCTGCACCCAGGTTCGGAAATCCTGGCCAGTGACGCCCCGCGCCCGATCGAGCTTGATTGGGTGCGATTATGCCGTCAGATGCGCTGTTTGTGTGCCGTTGCGATACGGCTGGCAAACGGTCTTGGTCCGGTGTCAATCTGTCGCCTGCCAAATCGTCGTCCAAACTCGCTGCCCCCTTTTTGCGCGTCGTGCCTGTGTCTATATCATTTGTCGGTCAGTACGGACTTTAATCAGTGCGACATCGCGCTGCGAATTCGTCCGACCAAAACACCCCGACCGAGACAGATTGAGACATCATGCCCAACACTCCAACCCATCCGCACCCGGCAGACAGTTCAACGCGCTTTGACATTGCTGTAGTGGGCGGTGGCTTGGTGGGATTGGTGACCACCCTCGCCCTTGCCAGCGCGGCGAGGGAGACGGGGCGTCAAACGGCAATCGCGCTGATCGCTCCAGCACCCCACCAGCCCGATATGCGCACAACTGCTATGTTGATGCCGACCATCGAAGCACTGAAAAACCTCAACCTTTGGGACGCGCTGGAAGTAAAAACAGCCGCGCTCAAAACCATGCGTTTGATTGATGGCAGCAAGCGCCTGATCCGCGCCCCCGTGGTGGATTTCAAGTCAACCGAAGTTGGATTGGACGCCTTCGGCTACAACGTGCCCAATGCCGATTTTAACGCGATGATGCGCGAACGGTTGGCCAACGAGCCTTCCGTAACGGTGTTCGACACCAAGGTGGTAGAGGTTGAAATTGCACCCACAGGTGTCGATCTCGCATTGGCATCAGGTGAGACTATCAGCACGGCTCTGGCTGTCGCAGCGGACGGACGAACGTCTGCCCTGCGGCCAGCGGCTGGCATTGAGACGCGCAAATGGTCTTACCCTCAAACCGCAATCGTATTGGCTTTCAAACATCAGTTTGATCATGGCGGCGTCTCGGCGGAATATCACACCGAAACAGGTCCGTTTACTCAGGTGCCTTTGCCCCCAACAGACGACACGCCCTATCGGTCTAGCTTGGTGTGGATGGTCAAGCCGCAAACCGCTCATGAGTTGATCGCTCTTGACGATGCTGCGCTCGCCATGCGCATCGAACAAGGCATGCAGTCCTGGCTCGGAAAAATCAATCTTGAAACCAAGGCCCATGGGATCCCAATGGAGGGGCTGACGGCCTTTGGCTTCGGGGCAAACGGTGTTGCCTTGGTTGGTGAAACTGCCCACGTTTTCCCGCCCATCGGTGCGCAGGGGTTTAATTTGGGAATGCGGGACGCACTCGATTTGGTGGCAACTTGGAAAGAATTCCCATGCGATCAGACGCCGGCCATGCTGGCGCGGTACAGCCGCAAAAGGCTCGCTGACGTCACATTGCGCACAACAGGCGTGGACCTCCTTAACCGTTCCTTGTTGACCGACTTTCTGCCCGTTCAGGCAGCAAAGGCAACCGGTGTCACATTGCTAAAACAAGTGGGCTGGTTGCGTAGGTTTGCCATGCGCACGGGCCTCGGTGCCCGCACCGGGTAACTAGGATGCCGTAGACGGGAACAAATCCGGCGGCAAAATGCCTTGCGCAATCAAATAGAGCAGCCCGGTCACGCTCACCACTGAGAAGATCGTGGAGACCAAGACCATGCTGGAGGCGCGCGCGACCCAGACCTCGTATTGCTGCGCAATGACAAACACGTTGGTGGCGGTTGGCAATGCGGCTAACAGCACGGCCGTGTAGACCCAGATCGGCGGAAAATCCCCTACCCAACTCAACAGCACGTAAACCAAGATCGGATGGATGACCAACTTGACCGGCACAAGCGCCAAAAGCACTTTGGGCAGGCTGCCGCGCGGCGACAAGGCAACCGTCACTCCCATGGCAAACAGCGCACACGGCGCCGCAGCACCCGTAAGGTAATCCAGCAAAGTACCGACCGCAGCCGGAGGCTGCCATTGCAGGATGGCGGCACCAACGCCGACGATGGTGGCCAGAATGAACGGATGCGTGAAAATACGTTTGAGAACCTGCATCACGGCTTCTGTGGGAGACTGTTTTGGCCCCTCCCCGCCAATTGCCATCATGAGCGGCGCCATCGCGAAGTGCAGGGTGTTGTCAAAACAAAAAATCAACGCCACAGGGACAGCGGCTTCTGGGCCCAACGCAGCGATGGCAAGGCCGGGGCCCATATAGCCGATATTACCATAGGCTCCGGCCAGACCTTGGATCGTGCTTTGCGGAATATCCCCGTCGGTCGCAAACACTCCAATGCAAAAAGCAATCGCGAACGCGCAATAGGTTCCCAGCAACGCCGTCAGCACAAAGCTCCAACTGGCCAGTTGCTCAACCGGAGTCTTGGAAAGCAAATTAAAAAACAGCGCGGGCAAAGCGATGTAGACGATGAAGAAATTCATCCACGCCATGCCGTCTACGGGGATGCCGCGATAGCGCCCGGCGAGAAATCCCAACAGGATCAGCCCGAAAAACGGAAGCGCCATGCTGAGTATTTGGGCCATACAGTCCTCAAGCGCGCCACGTTAGTTGTGCAGGCGCGTGTGTATTCCAAGAGAGTCAGCGGCTAATGCCAAGCCGGTGAACCGTCAAGATGGCCTTTAGAACGCTCGGCGATCACCGATGCACTCTGAGACCAAACGAATCCGCGGGAATGAGTTGAGACGGTTGAAGCTCAAAGCGGTTTGGTGGATACTTAGAGTGGTTTGGGATGAAATGCGGGGTTTCGATGCGCATATACACACCCACATACAACTCTGGCGAAAAATGCCAGCAAGCAGCAATGGACTGACCCGGCAATGAAAACCATCCGAAACGCCAAATTTCAGATTGGTCAAATCGTCAAACACCGCATCTACCCTTTTCGGGGCGTGGTGTTCGATGTCGATCCCGTGTTTGACAACACGGATGAGTGGTACGAGGCAATACCGGAAGAGATCCGTCCGTCTAAAGACCAGCCGTTTTACCACTTACTCGCAGAAAACGATGAATCGGAATACATCGCCTACGTATCGGAGCAAAACCTGATCACTGACGATGCTGCGGACCCGTTGCGCCACCCTCAGTTAAACGAGTTTTTCAGCCGTGACAGCGCCGGCCAATATGTAGCCAAGGATCAGACGAACCACTAGATCTGACTTTTGGGCGCAACCAATAAAAAAGGCCGATCCATCGGATCGGCCTTTTTGCGGTCTTGAGCTGTGAAGTGATTTAGTTGCTGGCTTTTGCTGCGTCTTGAGCGGCTTTGAGCTTATCAGCCGTTTCTTTGGCTTTGCGCTGCAACTCTTCCTGCAGTTTCCGCTGCTGGCTCTGCACTTCATTGGGTTGCATGGCAGGGCCGTCAAAGACTGCGGTGAAGCCCTTCAAGGAAACCGAAATCGGGTTCTTCTGCGTACGCACATTGGTGGATGTAAGTGTCATCGTTCCACCGGCCTTAAGCGCTTTCACCAAACCTTCGCTCAACTGAACTTCGGCCATGCAACGGTCCGGCAGGCACAGGCTGTATGGCAATGTGTTTTCCTTGCCGTCGTCGATCTTCACTTTCACACCGGCGGGAATATAGCGGGCGGATGGAACAGCCACCTGAAAGATACGGCGGTTCTGGGTGCCTTTGACCTGCATCAAGTTCACGCCTGTCAGCAAGCGACCTGTGTTGTTCACAATCGTGTACTGCACGTTGCAGATGTCGTTCTCGCCCACTTTGGAGCAACGCTTCTGCCAAGAAGGGGCCTGCTGGGCGTAGGCCGGTGCTGCTACCGCGAATGCGGCCAAAGACAGTGCGGATACCGAAAGAGCGGTTCCCAATTTGGATTTCGAAAAGATCATGGTGCAGTATCCTGTGCGCGATTTCCGTGGCGCAGGAAGCGGTGCCACGGCTAAATAAGATCACCAGACCAACCTTTACCGTCAGGCCAGCCCTCGTTGAATGCACGCTTTGCCACCAAATGAGGCATCACAATGGCATTTCAGCTGATAGCAACTGCATCCCATTTGAGCCTTTAGCGGCCACCGACGCTGGGTTTTACGCAATCGTTCATCAGTTGGCGTTGTCTTACCCCATTCATCACGGGTTTCCACCCCATCAAATCAGCATTTGCCACTTGGCAAAGCGGCTTTTGCCTCTTTGCATCTCGCGTAACCACCTTCGACCAGTCATGTCGGCGATTTATGTTCCTCGGCATGTTAGCATGAAGGTGTTGATGGTTCGTCCGGGAGATTCGCCATGCCTTTCATGATATTGGTTCAGCGCGCTTTAGGTGTTGGCGGCACTGTGTTTGCAGCCCTGCTTTTAGCTGCTTCTGCCAGCGCCGCACCGTCACACGGCTTGGCCATGCGAGGCGAACCCGCTTTGCCCGCCAACTTCAAGCATCTGCCCTATGCCAATCCCAACGCTAAACAGGGCGGCAAAATCGTTCATGGCGTCTACGGTACGTTTGACAGTCTCAATCCCTTCATCGTCAAAAGCATGCGCACCACGGTGCGGGGCGTGTGGGATGTTGTCTTCGGAAATCTGGTTTTTGAAACCCTGATGATGCGCTCCCGGGACGAGCCTTTCACTTTGTACGGCCTATTGGCGGAAAAAGTGGAAATGGCCCCGGACCGATCTTGGATCGAGTTCCACCTGAACCCCAAAGCCGCATTCTCCGACGGAAAACAGGTGACTGTTGCGGATGCCCTTTTCACACTGGACCTATTGAAGGACAAAGGCCGTCCCCCTTATTCCAGCCGTATGAAACAGGTCGAACAGGTCGAACAGACGGGCGAGCGCAGCTTCAAACTCACTTTCAACGATCAAGCGTCTGCTGAAACGCCGATTCTGATCGCCCTGATGCCCATCCTCCCCAAACACGCGACCGATGTTGAAACGTTTGACCGGTCAACCCTTGTGCCGCCCATCGCATCGGGACCTTACACGATTGGTGAAGTCGTGCCGGGACAACGCATCGTCTATCAGCGCAACTCAAACTATTGGGGCAAAGACCTTCCAGTCACACAGGGACTGTGGAACTTCGACAGAGTGCAAATCGACTATTACCAGAATGCGACAGCCCACTTTGAGGCTTTCAAAAAAGGCCTGTTCGACGTGTTTTCGGAGACCAGCCCGCCCCGCTGGAACACGGCTTATGATTTTCCCGCAGTCCGGGATGGACGTGTTATCAAGGAAGTTTTTGAAACACGCACTCCGTCCGGCATGCTGGGGTTTGTCTTCAATACGCGCCGTCCCCTGTTCCAAAACAAGAAGGTGCGGGAAGCGCTCGCCATGGTGTTCGATTTCGAATGGGCGAACGAAAATCTGTTCTTTGGCTCCTATCAACGCACCACATCCTATTGGCAAAACTCCCAACTCTCATCGCTAGGCAGTCCTGCCAACGAGGCGGAATTGGCTTTGCTGGGTGATCACGCCCAAACGATGAATCCGGACATTCTAGCGGGTACTTATAGAGCGCCAAAAACCGACGGATCAGGTAGTGACCGCTCCGTTTTGCGCAAGGCGCTGTCCATGTTGCGGGCCCAGGGCTACTCCCTAAAGGACGGCCAACTGGTGGGCGCCGATGGCAAACAGCTTGCATTTGAGCTCTTGATTGCCGGCGACGCCGGTATCAGCGGGCAAGACATTGAACGGCTTACGCTCGCCTACAAAAGCTCGCTGGCACGAATTGGTATTGAGCTAAGCGCCCGAAATGTGGACGACGCGCAATATCAGTTGCGAAAAGGCACCTTCGAGTTCGACATGGTGGTCACGCGCTTTTCAAGCTCTCTTTCACCCGGAGCGGAGCAGACCTTCCGGTGGGGATCGCAATCGCGGGACTTGTCAGGCAGTTTCAACTTTTCCGGTGCCAGTGAACCGGTTCTGGATCGTCTGTTGGACGAAATCCTCAATGCACCGGATCAAACCAGTTACATCGCTGCCGTGCGCGCCTTTGACCGGGTTTTGATCGACCAGCACTACGTGGTGCCGCTCTACCATTTGAGCGAACGGCGTCTCGCGCGTCGCTCTTGGTTGGGTCGCCCGGATTATACAGCCGTTTACGGCCCGCAACTGCCCGCTTGGTGGCAAAAGGACATTCCGCAATGAGCAAAACCGAAGCAACGAAAAACCCTATCTCCATTGATGTCGTCTCAGACGTCATGTGCCCTTGGTGCTACATCGGCAAGCGCCGCTTGGAGCAGGCGTTGGGCATTTTGGGAGACAGCGTGACGGTGGATGTGCGTTGGCGTCCTTATCAGTTGGACCCCACGCTGCCGAAAGAGGGCAAGGACCGTCGCTTATACTTGGAGCAAAAATTTGGTGGGCCGGAAAAAGCCAAAGAAATCTATGGCCGCATTGAAGATGCAGGCCGCGCTGAAGATTTGGATTTTAAGTTCAACGCGATCAAACTCTCCTCCAACACGCTGGACGCCCACCGTGTGGTCCGCTGGTCTTCCACCGAAAATGCCACGGTGCGCGATGCGCTCATTGAGCGCCTGTTTCAGTTCTACTTCATGGAGGGCGGCAATTTGGGCGACACCGAAGCCTTGGTTCAGGTCGCGACAGACGCGGGAATGGATGGAAGCGTTGTGGCTGCACTTTTGGCAACAGACAAGGACCGGACCGAGGTCGAGCAAGAAATTGCCATGGCACAGCAAATGGGTGTCACGGGCGTTCCGTGCTTCATCATCAACAACAAGTATGCCGTTATGGGCGCTCAGGAGGCCGGTCACATCGCCGAAGCCGTCCGCCAAGCGGCCGCCGAGATGGGCTCAAACGCCAAAGAAGCTTAGGCTGGCGAGACCGAAGCCGCAACTCACACCGTTAAAGACCCTTCGCGATCCGATCGAAGGCCTGCAACTGGTCAATCAGTTCCGGCATGTGCTCAATGGGCACCATATTGGGGCCGTCGGATGAGGTCGTATTGTCTGGATCGTCATGCGTCTCGATGAACAATCCGGCCACACCCACGGCCACCGCCGCACGGGCCAGTGTGGCAACAAACTCGCGCTGACCCCCGGTCGATCCCCCCTGCCCGCCCGGTTGCTGCACAGAATGGGTTGCATCAAAAACCACCGGCGCTCCCATGGCCGCCATCGTCGGCAGGCCACGAAAATCATTCACCAGCGTGTTGTAGCCAAAGCTCGTCCCACGCTCCGTCATGATCACATTGGGGTTGCCGCTTTCAACCAGTTTGCCAAGCACGTTTTTCATGTCCCAAGGGGCAAGAAACTGCCCTTTTTTGACATTGATCACATTGCCGGTTTCAGCCGCAGCCACGAGCAAATCAGTCTGCCGACATAGGAAGGCCGGTATCTGCAAAACGTCCACATGCGGCGCAACGATTGCACACTGCTCTGCGCTGTGCACGTCAGTGATGGTTGGCAGTCCAAATTCGGCCCGGATATCATCGAAAATCTCCATGGCCGCGTCGAGGCCAATGCCCCGTGTTGCCCCCAAACTCGTCCGGTTCGCCTTGTCGTAGGATGATTTATACACCAGCCCGATATCTGCTTTGGAGCACAGCTCCTTCAGACGCCCTGCCATATCGAATGCATGCTGGCGGCTCTCCATCTGGCATGGGCCTGCAATCAGGGATAAAGGCGCGTCCTGCGCAAAGCTGACAGAGCCGGCCTTCACCGTCGCGTTGGGGGTCATCATGATGCGGTTTCCTCAAACAACAGCGTCGCTCCCTGCCCTTCACCTGCTGGAACGACGATACGGCCTCGGTGTTCAAAAAAAGTGACGCCATTGTTCGCGAATAAGGCTTTGGTGTCGTTGAGGTGTGGGACGCTCAAGACACTGGCCTTCAACTGGATACCGCGCTCAGTCTTTTCACCGTCCAACCCAAAAAATGCCCGCATCCCCTCCGGTGTGTAAACCGCCACCTCGCATGTGGGTGTCTGGAAGGACATGGAAAACGAATCCGTCTCCATGTGTCGTTGAGAGAGGAACGACTGGAAAAAATACTGAAAGTCAGTCGGATTAGGTTCGCAGCCAACAATCGCCCGCAATCCGGTCACACCGTTTGCGTGGCGCTGCAGTGCAGAGCGATCT